>NZ_RAZO01000296.1:0-7218 GCF_004307535.1 Pseudomonas sp. Sample_9 | reverse complement strand
GCCTTGGCGGCGGCCAGACGCGGATTCATTGCGCGTCCACCGCTGCGCCGAGGACGCTGCCGACGGCGAATTTCTCACGGCGGCTGTTGAACAGGTCGCTGAAGTTCAGCGCCTTGCCGCCGGGCAATTGCAGGCGGGTCAGGCACAGCGCTTGGGCACCGCAGGCGACGATCAGGCCGTCCTTGCTGGCGCTGAGGATTTCACCCGGAGCGCCAGTGCCTTCGGCCACGGTCGCGGCCAGCACTTTCAACGCTTCGCCATTGAGTGTGCTGTGGGTGATCGGCCATGGATTGAAGGCGCGGACCAGACGTTCCAGCTCAACCGCCGGACGGTTCCAGTCGATGCGTGCTTCGTCTTTGTTGAGTTTGTGTGCATAGGTTGCGAGTTCGTCATTCTGCACCTCACCTTGCAGGGTGCCGGCAGCCAGACCGGCAATCGCCTGCACCACGGCGGGCGGCCCCATCTCGGCGAGGCGATCATGCAGGGTGCCGCCGGTATCTTCAGCGCTGATCGGAGTGACGACCTTGAGCAACATCGGCCCGGTATCCAGTCCGGCTTCCATGCGCATCACGGTCACACCGCTTTCGGCATCGCCGTGTTCGACCGCGCGCTGGATCGGCGCCGCACCGCGCCAGCGTGGCAGCAACGACGCATGGCTGTTGATGCAGCCCAGACGCGGAACATCCAGCACCGCTTGCGGCAGGATCAAACCGTAAGCGACCACCACCATCAGATCAGGCTTCAGCGCGGCCAGCTCTGCCTGGGCGTCGGCATTGCGCAAGGTCGGCGGCTGCAACACCTGGATATTATTTTCCAGGGCCAGTTGTTTGACCGGGCTCGGCATGAGTTTTTGCCCACGGCCGGCCGGGCGATCCGGCTGGGTGTAGACCGCGACGATCTCGTACGGGCTGCTCAGCAGGGCCTTGAGGTGTTCGGCGGCAAATTCCGGGGTACCGGCAAAAACAATGCGCAGTGGCTCAGTCATGAAAGGCGTCTCATAAAAAGAAAAAGGCTTGCCGCAGCAAGCCTTTGAAGAGGGGCATCAAGCGTTCTGGCGGTGCAGCTTTTCCAGCTTCTTCTTGATCCGGTCGCGTTTGAGCGTGGACAGGTAATCGACGAACAATTTGCCGTTGAGGTGGTCGCATTCGTGCTGGATGCACACCGCGAGCAGGCCTTCGGCGATCAGCTCATAGGGCTTGCCGTCGCGGTCCAGCGCCTTGATTTTGACCTTCTGCGGGCGGTCGACGTTTTCGTAGAAGCCCGGTACCGAGAGACAGCCTTCCTGATACTGGTCCATCTCGTCGGTCAGCGGTTCGAACTCGGGGTTGATGAACACCCGTGGCTCGGTGCGGTCTTCGGACAGGTCCATCACGACGATACGTTTGTGCACGTTGACCTGGGTCGCGGCGAGGCCGATGCCCGGCGCTTCATACATTGTTTCAAACATGTCGTCGACCAACTGACGCACTTCGTCGTCCACTACAGCCACTGGTTTGGCGATAGTGCGCAGACGCGGGTCCGGAAATTCGAGGATGTTTAAAATGGCCATAGGCTTCGATTGCTGCACACGTTGAGTAAAGTCGGGTCGATGGCCTGGCGGGTCCGAAGATGCAGGCTACCGTTGTGAAGCGTAGCTTCTGAAAAACAGAAGCGAGCCACGGGGGCTCTGACGATTCACGCGAATGCACATGATAAAGGGATTCACTGCATGAGGAAAACACTACTCGCCCTGCTGCTTCTGGCTTCGGCCGGCGCCGCACAAGGGCAAGTGCAACTCAGGGATGGTTTTCCACAGCAATACACGGTGGTTTCCGGGGACACGCTCTGGGACATTTCCGGCAAATACCTGCGCGAGCCGTGGCAATGGCCACAATTGTGGCGGGCCAACCCGCAGATCGAAAACCCCAACCTGATCTATCCCGGCGACACGCTGACGCTGAGCTACGTCAACGGCCAGCCGCAACTGACCGTCCATCGTGGCGAGTCGCGCGGCACGATCAAGCTCTCGCCACGGATTCGCACCAGCCCGGTGGCCGAGGCGATTCCGAGCATTCCGCTGAAATCGATCAACAGCTTTCTGCTGAGCAACCGCATCGTCGACAAGGCCGAAGACTTCGACAAGGCGCCGTACATCGTCGCCGGCGATGCCGAACGGGTGCTCAGCGGTACCGGTGATCGCATTTTCGCCCGCGGCCATTTCGATCCTGAGCAACCGGTGTACGGCATCTTCCGCCAGGGCAAGGTCTACACCGATCCGCAGACCAAGGAATTCCTCGGCATCAACGCCGACGATATCGGCGGCGGCGAGGTTGTTGCCACCGAAGGCGACGTCGCCACCCTCGCCCTGCAACGCACCACCCAGGAAGTACGCCTCGGTGACCGCTTGTTCGGCGGTGAAGAACGTTCGATCAATTCGACTTTCATGCCCAGCGCGCCGAAGCGTTCCATCGACGGGCTGATTATTGACGTGCCACGCGGCGTTACGCAGATCGGTGTGATGGACGTGGTTACCCTGAACAAAGGCAAACGTGACGGTCTGGCCGAAGGCAATGTTCTGGCGGTGATGAAAACCGGCGAAACCGTACGTGATCGGATCACCGGGCAGCCGCTGAAGATTCCTGATGAACGCGCCGGCCTGCTGATGGTGTTCCGCACCTACGACAAACTCAGTTACGGCCTGGTCCTCAATGCTTCACGCTCGCTGGCGGTGCTCGACAAGGTGCGAAATCCGTAAGCTTGCTTAACAAGTTACCAACAGAGTTATCCACAGCTTGTTCCGAATGGTTCGGAGCATAGAACGATCAAGGATGATCCATTCATGTTGTCTGTCAGTACGGCCATTTCCCCGGCGGAACTGGAAGCGCGTCTGCGCCTGCACCGCATGCCGGATATCGGCCCCAAGCGTTTTGCCAAATTGCTCGAAGCCTTCGGCTCGGCGTCCAAAGCCCTCAGCGCGCCGGCCAGTGCCTGGCGCTCACTGGGGTTGCCGGCGGCCTGCGCCGAAGCACGGCGTTGTCCAACGGTGCGCGACGGCGCCAGCCACGCAATGCGCTGGCTAGAGCACCCCGACCAACATTTATTGATGTGGGACCAAGCGGATTATCCAGCGTTGCTGGCGCAAATTGCCGATCCGCCGCCGCTGTTATTCGTCGCGGGCGATCCGTCGATTCTGGAAAAACCGCAACTGGCGATGGTCGGCAGCCGCCGCGCTTCCCGCCCGGGCATGGACACGGCGGCGGCGTTTTCCCGCAGTCTGGCCGGGGCCGGTTTTGTCATCAACAGTGGTCTGGCGCTGGGCATCGATGCCGCTGCCCACCAGGCTGCTCTGGATGTTGGCGGCTTGACCGTGGGTGTGCTCGGCACGGGGCTGGAAAATTTTTATCCACAACGCAATAAACGCCTGGCTGAGGCGATGATTGCCTCGGGCAGCGCGGTGCTCTCGGAGTTTCCGTTGGACGCCGGGCCGAGCCCGAGCAACTTCCCCCGGCGCAACCGCATTATCAGCGGGTTGTCCCTTGGCGTGCTGGTGGTCGAGGCCAGCGTTGCCAGCGGTTCGTTGATCACCGCGCGGCTGGCAGCCGAACAGGGCCGCGAGGTTTATGCCATTCCGGGCTCGATCCATCACCCCGGCGCGCGCGGTTGTCACCAGTTGATTCGCGACGGGGCGGTGTTGGTGGAGACTATCGAACACATCCTCGAAGCCCTGCGCGGCTGGCAGCAGCCACTGTTATCCACGGCGGCGGCGAAGGCCGAACACCCGTTGCTGGCGCTGCTGCACGCGGCGCCGCACACCAGCGAGGCCTTGGCCGCGAGTTGTGGCTGGGCGTTGCCGAAAGTGCTGGCAACGTTGACCGAGCTGGAAATCGAAGGCCGTGCGGTATGCGAAAACGGTCGCTGGCTGGCGCGGTCGAGCTAGGTTTTACGATGAAGATCGGTAAACTGCGCGAAACCTGTTTGTGGGAGAGTTTTTTCATGGTCAACAGTTGGCGTGTGCAACAAGCCGCGCGTGAAGTTCGCGCCGGCGCGGTGATTGCCTATCCAACCGAAGCCGTCTGGGGGCTGGGTTGCGACCCGTGGAATGAATATGCGGTGGACCGCTTGCTGGCGATCAAGAACCGCTCGGTGAGCAAGGGGCTGATTCTGGTCGCCGACAACATCCGCCAGTTCGATTTCCTCTTCGAGGACTTCCCTCAGGACTGGATCGACCGCATGGCCAGCACCTGGCCGGGGCCGAACACCTGGCTGGTGCCGCACCAGAATCTGTTACCTGAATGGGTCACGGGCGTGCATGACACCGTGGCGCTGCGGGTCAGCGATCACCCGCAGGTGCGCGACCTGTGCTCGCTGGTCGGGCCGCTGATTTCGACATCGGCCAACCCTCAGGGGCGACCGCCGGCGCGCACGCGTTTGCGCATCGAGCAGTATTTTCGTGGTCAGGTCGACCTGGTGCTTGGCGGCAGCCTTGGCGGGCGCAAGAACCCCAGCGTGATCCGCGACCTGGCGAGCGGTGACGTCATTCGTCCTGACTGACACCAATTCTTTTGTGTTCTGTGCGCACTCCTCGGCGGTATCGACGAGGAGCTTTGCGCATGTCTGCAATTATTTCTGCAGCTGTTTAAAGCCTGTCTGTTGCAATTGTTCTTGCATGCGTCAGACGGATCTTTGAGTCTGAAATATCTGTAAGTTTTCCCACGTGATTATCAGAACGCGTGCAGTGGCGAGATTTCCAAAAGCATCCATTCTTTCAATGTGCTTGAAGCAACTTCGAAATATTAATGGCTGCGGAGAAGTAATGGATATTACGGATTTACACCTCAAGGATTATCTGCAGGGCTTTCAGGAGACACTCAAGAATCAACAGGCCGACTATCGTGTGGCCATTCTTGAGGCAGGATCGGATGCCGGGGAATTTGAACGCTTCATCAATCGGCAGTTTCGCCTGCGATTGCAGCATTACATGCTCACCTCCAGAGCCCGGGCGCTGGAAACCCGCTTGGCGATCACCTCGCGCAGCACGCACTTTCTGTTGTATCAGCGTGATCAGCTTATTGCGGTGCTGCGGGCAACCCCGGCGCCCTTCGAATGGGCTTCACTGGCGCAGCATCATGTGTCTCCCACTGTGGCATTGGCGCGCCACGTCGAGTTCAGCCGCCTGATCACCCATTCCCAGCAGCACCGGCCGGTGTCGGTCAATGGTCTGCTTGCCACCGCTGCGGAATGGGCGATTGATCGTGGATATCAGGGAGTGACGGCCTTGTGCAGATCGCCACAGCGGCAACTGTATCAGCGCTTCGGCCTGACCCCGATCGCTTCGCAGGCAATGCATATCGAGCAACGTGCCCGTGGCGATTATTGGCTATTGTCTGCCGAGTGGCGACAAATCCTCATGGCCCTGGATCAGCCGGTAAACATGAACGCGCATCAGCCGGAGTATCGTGATGTTTTTAACCGTCAGTATTGATCCGCCAGTGATTGAAGAGTGGGCTGAGAAATGGCTCGTATATGAATCGAAGAAGTTGCGCAGGAAGTTTGCCGGTCGCAGGCCTGCGGCGAAGAAACTTCACCGCAAGATGTACTTGATATAGCCACAAGAACCTCGGCGAACTCATGGAAGAGTTCGCCGAGTATCAACTTGAGGCGTTATGGCAGCAGAATTGTGGAACCGGTCGTGCGCCGTGCCGACAGTTCGGTTTGTGCTTTCGCCGCATCCGCCAGTGCATGGCGCTGGCTGATGTCGACCTTCAGTTTGCCGCTGATGATCATCTCGAACAGCTCGTCGGCCATGCGTTGCAGGTTTTCGGCGTTGTTGGCGTAGGTCGCCAGCGTCGGCCGGGTGACGTAGAGCGAACCCTTTGCGGCGAGAATGCCCAGATTGACGCCGTCGACCGCGCCCGAAGCATTGCCGAAGCTCACGACCAGGCCACGTGGTGCCACGCTGTCCAGGGATGTGAGCCAAGTGTCCTTGCCGACGCCGTCATACACCACCGGGACTTTCTTGCCGTCAGTCAGTGCCAGCACGCGCTCGGCAACGTTTTCATGGCTGTAGTCGATGGTGGCCCAGGCGCCGTTGGCCTTGGCCAGCTCGGCCTTCTCCTTCGAGCTGACGGTGCCGATCAGCTTCACGCCCAGCGCTTTGGCCCATTGGCAGGCCAGCGAGCCGACGCCACCGGCTGCGGCGTGGAACAGAATGGTTTCGCCGCCCTGCAGTTGGTAGGTCTGGCGCAGCAGGTATTGCACGGTCAGGCCCTTGAGCATGACCCCGGCGGCGGTTTCGAAACTGATTTCATCGGGCAGGTGCACCAGATTGTCCTGCGGCAGCACATGCAACTGGCTGTAGGCGCCGAGCGGGCCGCTGCCGTATGCCACGCGATCGCCAACCTTGAACCGGGTGACGTCGCTGCCCACCGCTTCGACCGTGCCGGCGCCTTCCGAACCCAGGCCGGACGGCAACGCCGGTGGCGCGTAGAGGCCGCTGCGGTAATAGGTGTCGATGAAATTCAGGCCGATCGCCTGGTTGGCCACGCGCACCTGATTCGGCCCGGGCGCAGCGGGTTCGTAGTCAACATATTCGAGCACTTCGGGACCGCCGTGGGCGCGGAACTGGATACGCTTTACCATCTGCCTGCTCTCCTTGGGTCGTTGCTAAGCCCTCTATCCAACTCCCCTGCTTGATCTTCGTCAACTGCGGCGCGCCGGTCTGCGATGGTATGCTACGCGCCCATTTGCGCCGCCCGCCTGCCCGGGCGCCGCCCGATTCAAGGTGAAGCCATGACGACCCGCACCGACGCCGTAAAGGCCTATCTGCTCGATCTGCAAGACCGCATCTGCGCTGCACTGGAAACCGAAGACGGCGGCAAATGCTTCGTCGAAGACGCCTGGACCCGGCCGGCGGGCGGTGGCGGGCGCACCCGCGTGCTGGACAACGGCACGCTGATCGAAAAGGGCGGCGTCAATTTTTCCCACGTGTTCGGCAGCGGCCTGCCGCCCTCGGCCAGCGCCCATCGGCCGGAACTGGCCGGGCGTGGTTTCGAGGCGCTCGGCGTGTCGCTGGTGATCCACCCGCACAACCCGCATGTGCCGACCTCCCACGCCAACGTGCGTTTTTTCATTGCTGAAAAAGAAGGCGAAGAACCGGTCTGGTGGTTTGGCGGCGGTTTCGACCTGACCCCGTACTACGGCGTTGAAGAAGACTGCATTCATTGGCACCGCGTCGCCGAG
>NZ_RAZO01000170.1:0-51200 GCF_004307535.1 Pseudomonas sp. Sample_9 | reverse complement strand
CGCCCATCAGAGCACGCCGGGCATTCTTGCCCAGGCCCTTGAAGCCGTCTTCACCGATTCCCACGATCGTCAGCCAGGGTGACATCTATATTCCTCAAAACGTGGCGTTCCGACGGGCAGACTTTTCATGCCGCCGGACAAAGCAGGCATAATACCGCGCCTTCGCCCGCGAAGCGCCTCTGCCACGCAACCGGTCAGCCCCTTGAACGAACGCCCGATGTCCACTGCCTTACGCCCCTCGGCCTGCCCGGGGTTGCTGCGTATCGTCCAGGCACTGGACGGCGGTATCTGTCGGATCAAGCTAGATGGCGGTTCGATCAGTGCCGATCAGGCCGATGCGGTGGCCGCTGCCGCCGAAGCGTTTGCGAGCGGTGCGATCGAAGCGACCAATCGCGGCAACCTGCAGATTCGCGGCATCGGTGCGCAATCGGCGGCGCTGATCGAGCGCTTGCTGGCCGCTGGCCTCGGGCCAAAGAACGCTGCCGGCGACGATGTGCGCAATCTGATGCTCAGCCCGGCCGCCGGCATCGATCGGCAGATGCTGATCGACACGCGCTCGCTCGCAGGGCAAATCCTCGACACCTTGCAAAGCCATCCGCGCTTCCATGAGTTGAGCGCCAAGTTCGCCGTGCAGCTCGATGGCGGCGAAGCGCTGGCGATGCTCGAACATCCGCACGATCTGTGGCTGTCGGCATTCGAGCGTGACGGCGAAGTCCTCTGGGCATTCGGTCTGGCCGGTTGCCCGACCGATCGCCCTCTCGGCGCTGTGACTCAGGACAACGCTCACGCGCTGGTGGTCGCCGCGCTGGAACTGTTCCTCGACCTGGCCCGGCCAGAGCAAACACGGATGCGCCATCTGCTCGATGAGTTGCCCAGGCTCGCGTTTCTGGAATCGTTGCGCGAGCGCGTATCGCTCAAGGCAATCAGCAATTGGCAGCGCCCGGCGTCGGCAGACGCGCTGCACATCGGCGCTCATCAGCAGAACACGCAAGGCCGCTGCTACGTCGTCGCGGTGCCGCCACTGGGCCGTCTCGATCCGGCGATGCTGCGTGGCGCGGCGCAACTGGCCCGACAGTCTGGCGATGGCAGTCTGCGCTTCACGCCGTGGCAGAGCCTGCTGCTGCCGAACGTGAAAGCCACGGATACCGACAACGTGCTTGAGCAGTTGCGGGCGTTGGGCCTGCTGACGACCGACGCCGAACCGCTGACAAGGCTGATCGCCTGCACCGGCGCCGATGGCTGCGGCAAAGGTCTTGCCGACACCAAGCAGGATGCCCGGCAACTGGCACCTTTGCTGCCCGCAGGGCTCAGCGTGCACCTGTCGGGCTGCTCGCGCTCCTGCGCCGCCGCCCACTGCGCGCCAGCCACGCTGCTGGCCGTCGCCCCCGGTCATTACGACCTCTATTTTCGCGATGCAGCACAGCCCGGATTCGGCACGCTGCACGCCTGCAACCTTACTATTGAAGCGGCCGCGACCCTGCTCGACGCCCGCTCCCGGAGCCCCCTTGATGCTTGATTACATCCGCGACGGTCAGGAGATCTATCGCAACTCCTTCGCGATCATTCGCCGCGAGGCCAATCTGGCGCGCATTCCCGCCGATCTGGAAAAACTTGCGGTGCGGGTGATCCACGCCTGCGGCATGGTCGAGGCCATCGACGGTCTGCAATTCTCCGAGGGCGCGGGCAAGGCCGGGCGCGATGCTCTGGCGGCCGGTGCGCCGATTCTCTGCGACGCGCGGATGGTTTCCGAAGGCGTGACCCGCGCGCGCCTGCCGGCCAATAACCAAGTGATCTGCACTTTGCGCGACGACAGTGTGCCGGAGCTCGCCCGTGAGCTGGGCAACACCCGCTCGGCCGCCGCGCTGGAGCTGTGGCGCCCGCACCTCGAAGGCAGTGTGGTGGTGATCGGCAACGCACCAACCGCGCTGTTCTACTTGCTGGAAATGCTCGACGCCGGCGCGCCAAAACCGGCACTGATCCTCGGCTTCCCCGTGGGTTTTGTCGGCGCTGCCGAATCGAAAGCGGCACTGGCCGCCGACAGTCGCGGCGTGCCGTTCGTGATCATGCAAGGCCGCTTGGGCGGCAGCGCCATGGCCGCCGCCGCCGTCAATGCCCTCGCTACGGAGATCGAATGATGCAGGCCAAAGGACGTCTGATCGGCCTCGGTGTCGGCCCCGGTGATCCGGAACTGATCACTGTCAAAGCCTTGCGCCTGTTGCGCGAATCGCCAGTGGTCGCGTATTTCGTGGCCAAGGGCAAGAAGGGCAATGCGTTCGGCATCATCGAGGCGCATCTGGTCGAGGCGCAGAACCTGCTGCCGCTGGTCTATCCAGTGACCACCGAGGCATTGCCGGCACCGCTGTCGTATGAGCAGGTCATCAGCGATTTCTACGACGAAGCCGCTGTGGCGGTCGCCGAGCATCTGGATGCCGGCCGCGACGTGGCGGTGATCTGCGAAGGCGACCCGTTCTTCTACGGCTCCTACATGTACCTGCATGACCGCCTCGCCAGCCGTTATGAGGCTGAAGTCGTGCCCGGCGTGTGCTCGATGCTCGGCGGCGCTTCGGTGCTGGGAGCGCCGCTGGTGTATCGCAATCAGAGCCTGTCGGTGCTTTCCGGCGTACTGCCTCACGAAGAACTGAAGCGGCGTCTGGCCGATGCCGATGCGGCGGTGATCATGAAACTGGGGCGCAACTTTCCCAAGGTGCGTCAGGTGCTGGAAGAACTCGGCCTCGCCGAGCGCGCGCTGTATGTCGAGCGCGCGACCATGGCCAATCAGAAGATCGTGCCGATGGATCAGGTCGAGCCGATGTCCTCGCCGTACTTCTCGCTGATCATCGTCCCGGGCGAACGGTGGCAAGGTTGATGAGCCAAGCGACTCCCGCCATCGTCATTCTCGGCCAGGGCAGCCTCGCCACGGCGCGGCGCATTCAGCAGGTCTATCCGGCGGCGCAGGTCCATGGCCTTGCCGGACGGGTTGAAGGCGCCGACAGCCGCTATGAGGAATTCGGCGCGACCCTGCGCGCGTTGTATCAACAGGACACGCCGATCATCGCCCTGTGCGCAGCCGGCATTGTGATTCGCACGCTGGCGCCGCTGTTGCTGGAGAAAGGCGCCGAACCCGCCGTGCTGGCGGTGGCCGAAGACGGCAGCGCGGTGGTGCCGTTGCTCGGTGGCCTCGGCGGGGTCAACGTCATGGCCCGGGAGATTGCGGCGGCGCTGCAAGTCGCGCCGGCGATCACCACCAGCGGCGAATTGCGCTTTGGCACCTGCCTGCTCAATCCGCCGAGCGGCTATGCACTGGCGGATCTGGAATCGGGCAAACGCTTCGTTTCCGATCTGCTCGCCGGGCACAGCGTGCGCATCGAAGGCGCGGCGCCGTGGCTGGATCAGGCGCAGTTGCCGCAGGATCCGCAGGCGCAGCGGTCGATTCATGTAAGCAGTGCGCAGCGGGTGGCCAACGCCGATGAATTGCTGATTTACCCGCGCAGTGTGGCAGTGGCGGTGAGTGCTGAGGTGGCGGATCTGCCGAACGCCATTCGCGCTGCTTTGCAACAGGCCAGCGTCGCCGTGCCGGCACTGGCGTGTCTGGTGGCAGCGGACGCTGAAATGGCCGCATCGAATCTGCGCGAGGCTGCGCTCGAGTTGGGCGTGCCGCTGCGCTTCGTCGCAGCGCAAAACGATCTTCAGGCGTTGGCCCGAGTTGCAGTGCCTGCGGCGAAGGTGATCAGCGCAGAACATCTGGCGATCGCGATTGCCGAGCAACCGCTGGACGTGTCGCAAATCGGCCGTCCACGCGGTCGCCTCGCGGTCATTGGCCTCGGCCCCGGCGCCGCCGAACTGATGGTGCCCGCGGTGAAAGCCGAACTGGCCCGCGCCACCGATGTACTGGGCTATGAAACCTACGTGCGCATGGCCGGCCCGTTCCGCGACGATCAGGTGCAGCACTGCACCGACAACCGTGAAGAAATGCAGCGTGCCCGCCATGCCTTCAGGCTCGCCGCCGAAGGCCGCTCGGTGATCGTGGTTTCCTCGGGCGACCCGGGGGTATTCGCCATGGCCGCTGCGGTGCTCGAAGCCCTGCACGAATCGGACGATCCGGCGTGGCACAGCGTCGATCTGGAAATCCTCCCGGGCGTCTCCGCCTCGCTGGCCACAGCGGCTCAGGCCGGTGCGCCGCTGGGCCACGACTTCTGCGTGATGTCAATGTCGGACAACCTCAAGCCCTGGGCGATCATTGAGAAACGTCTGGATCTGGCCGCCGAAGCGGATCTGGCCCTGGCGTTCTACAACCCGATTTCCCGGGCGCGCCCGTGGCAACTGGGCCGGGCGCTGGAGATCGTTGCACAGCACCGCTCGCCTGAAACACCGGTGGTGCTCGGTCGGGACATCGGCCGACCGGGGCAGACGCTGCGCACCACGACGCTGGGCGCGTTGACGCCGGAACAGGTGGACATGCGCACGATGGTGCTGATCGGCTCTTCGACCACCTGCACGTTTGCTCGTGCCGGGGGCGGTGATTGGGTTTATACGCCGCGCTGGTACGGGGACAAGCCGCTTTGCTGAACCTGGCGCCGAGGCAAGTTGTAAACAAGTTGCCTCGGCGTGACATCCAGTCAAACATCACTGGCAGGTTCTTCAGTCTTCAACTGAGCGCTGCAAGCGTTGGTCAGGCTGTTGACAGCGTGCGAGTAATAACCCCAGCATGAACTTATATATTTCCGGATCATGCGCATAAGCAACTACATCGTTGGTGTATGTTTCCCGGGAAATTATTTGAGTCTTGTGCTTTTTGAAGTCGCCTCGCCGACAGCATAACTTCATTCGGATTCTTTAATTGAATCAGGTGAAGTCTTATGGGTGTCATGGAACAGTATGTTGGCGAGTCGGGTTTCATTTCCGCTGAAGACTTCTCAACGCTGAAACGAAACTTCAAGGAGTTCTCCGCTTCTGCCGACTATTTACAACTGGTTGAGATATACGAGCGCGGGGGGCAGGCGGCGAGCCTTGCGGAAAAACTGCAGGCAATAACCCTCTTTCTCGCCTGTTTTGATCGCTTGGCCAACCGCAAGTCGGCGCGTGGCTCCACGGCCGTTTACACAGTGGCAAACAGACTGCGCGGTTATGCGGTGCGCTTGACGAAGACTGTGAGCATGCTCAGCGACGCAGCCCCGCCAGTGCCGAAAATCATGCATTTTGTCTGGGTCGGCGGCAGTGAAGTTGGCAGTATCCAGCGTGATTACATGAACATTTGGCGCCAGGTTCTGGCCGCCGAGGATTACCGGTTCAGTCTCTGGTACGACAGTGACGCCTTGCTCGCGTACGAGATGAACCGGGTCATTACCGACAGCGCCAGAGTCGATGCGATGGAATCGGGCGGTGACACAATCAGCAAGCCCGCTGTATTGGCAAAGATGATCGAAGATCGTGCGCGGGTATTGAAGCGCGAGATGTTCGAGTTCCTGCAACAACCGCAATGGCGAGGCGACGCCGATCAGGCCCGTATCGAGCTGATGGTGTGCGCTTACGGTAAAGACCGTGCGACTCTGGAAAACTTTCGCCAACACTGCCTGCAAACCCATCAGCAAATGGCGGGCGACGACTTGCAGTTGCGTGATGTTCGCCGGGAGTTTGCCGGGCATTTTCTGGAAGATATCTATCAGCGTGAAGTGGCCATGCGCGGCAACTTTGCAGCGGCCAGTGATGTTGTGCGCTTGCAGGCTCAATACCAGGAGGGCGGTCGTTACAGTGACATGGATTACTTGCCGCCGTTGGTTGAAAAGCTGGGCGATGTCGATATCAGCAGTTACAACGCAGAACAACGTATTGGCGTGTTGCAGGTGTTGCTCAATAACGATGAAACATTGATGCCGGGTCGCGATCGTCAGCGTTATCTCGACAGAATCGGCACCATTGCCGCTGCGGATCTGGCAGCGTTGCAGACGTTTGCTCGCAATAAACACCGACCTGGCGAAATCTTTGTCGCCCCGCAAGAGCACTCGGCGCCGCTAGATGCGATGCGTCTTGGCACTGCTCATGGTATCCCCGTGGCGGGAGAAATGAATGCGCATATTCTGGCCCACGCGGAAAGTGGCATGACCATGGCGTACATGCAGATGATCCGCCTCAATTATGACTGTCTGCTGGAGGTCGAGCGTCGCGTGATTACCGATAGCATCGATACGACAGACGCAGGGCGGCTGGTCGCGGTTATTCAGAACGTGGTGAATGAAGCACTCGCGCAGCAGAAGTTTCCGGCTTCAACGATCCATTTCGCCGCTGGCAGACTCATCGAAGCTATCCATTCCTATTATCAGGACGGCATCAGAGTCGGCGCTCGCAGCACGATCACTCTTACCGGGCCGGGTGCCGCCGCAGCCGGGTTGACCAAATACATTGAAGAGTATCTGCTGCCTGAGCAGATCGATGGCATTCGCAATC
Organism: Pseudomonas sp. Sample_9; assembly: GCF_004307535.1. Taxonomy (NCBI): domain Bacteria; kingdom Pseudomonadati; phylum Pseudomonadota; class Gammaproteobacteria; order Pseudomonadales; family Pseudomonadaceae; genus Pseudomonas; species Pseudomonas sp. Sample_9. The sequence continues at coordinate 44,759 of NZ_RAZO01000170.1, read as the reverse complement.
ATCTGAAGTTGGTTGACGGCTACAACGTGTTCACCGAAGAGGAAATGATTTCCGGCTGGACGGTTAATGACGATGAGACGCAATGGCTGGCCAATGAGCAGGAGAAATGGCGCAGCGGCAAACTCAAGTCGCGTTATACCGGCCAGCTGGCGGATCTGCTCAAGCCGCAACAGACGCTGACGTTCAAGCAGGGCTGGCCGGTGGTGGGCGGTAAACCGGTGTTGCTGACGGCGGTCTTGCAGCAATGGATCGATGACCTGGGCGAACCTTTTGTCTACGCCATGCGCGAAAAAATCAGCGGTGACATCACCTTCACCGATGCTGTTTCCATCGGCTTCGAAACGCGTCAGTTGATCCGTGCGCAAACGGTAAGCGAGTTGCCGGTTTCCCATGGCGCCGAAACGTCCAGCAATCTCAACGAATTGTTCAGCCGAATCGCCCACGACTCGCTGCCGCTGGAGCAACTGAGTCCGTTGGTGCGGGTCCTGCTCGGGGGGATTTTCGGCGCGGCCAGTCTCGACGAGGCGGGCTTCGCGGCTGCCTGGCAAACTACCCGCGAGCTTGCCGTTGAAACCGACGGCGACGGCACGTTCGCGCGTTTTGACGCCATCGAAAAAGCCATTCGTCAGCGCCAGGGGCCGGCCCTCGAGGCCGCCCTGATGCGCGGCGCGGCGCATCCCTTGCTGACGGCGCGCGAGCTCAAGGTCCAGGCGCTCTTCGAACCGCTGACGGTGCGGCAGTGGGGCATACGTATCGGGCAAATCAATCGCACCGCGCAGCGCGAGTACCGCACCCGGATCCTTGAGCGCAGCGCGCAGGTGCGCGAAGTGTTCGTCGGCGCAGGAGCCCTTTGCGCCAGGCAATTGCCGCAGGATTTGCTGATGCAGACGATCAGCGACCCCGGGCGCCGCTGTTACCCGCTGGCGCTGTTGACGGGCGCGGCGTTGGTGGCAGGCGAGTCAGCCGAGCGCACACTGGTGGGGCGTGCCGCCACGGCAGATATTCACCCTGAACAAACCGGCTCAAGGGCTTTGCTCAGTGCGCTGAATGAACTGCGCAGCTTGCCGACCAGCGCCATCGGCGAGGCGCGCGGCCTGCAAAATCTGGACACGCTGATGCAAACGCTGGAGGCGAAGGATGCGTCTACCGTTCTGCTGCTCGACACCGGTGATCACGCGTTGCTGATGGCCAAAGTGCAGGTGGACGGCCAGTTCGTTTACCGCTTCTATGACCCGAACTTTGCCATCTATGCGTTCGCTGAAGGTGCCCATGCCAAGCTCGCCGTGGAGCGTTATCTGGGCGCAGGCGACAGTGCGCTGGCGAAGCTTTATGGACTGGGCGACATGGCCGGGGCGAAGTTCAACGTGATCGAACTGAACACCGAGGTGATCGCCGCACGCAGGCTCTCGTCGGGGTTGCGCGTGGACACTTTTCTGCACTCGCCTTCGAGCGACTCGCGCCGTGCTTCGGTCTGGGCCAGGCAAGCGCTGGCGCGCCAGCGGTCGCTCAGCGAAAACGCGCGGATGGGCGCAAGCCTGGCGCACGTGGATGCGCGTTACTGGGCACAGGCATTCAGCGATGCCACGCAGCAGTTGCGCAGTGCCCACTCGCTCGGGGGGGAATATCTGCCGCTGCTGGATACCCTCAAGCCCCAGGCGGACGGCACTTTTTCGCTGACCCTGGCCGACGCGCAGAAACCGCATCAGACACGAATGGCAAGCACTGCCGATCCGCGCTTCGAGCAGCTCAAGCAGCATCTGGAACGAATGGTCAAAGCCACAAAAGCCGCTGCTCCTGGCGAATCTGACGGCGGCAGCCGCCTGAGTTTCGCCTTTGCGCTCCAGACCCTGATCACTGAAATGCGTTATCGCGAATACCAGGCCGGCGATCAAGTGCCCGCCTTGTCGATCGCGCTGCAAGTGCAGACCTACGTCAGTTATGCGCAACTGGGTTTCGCCGTGGTCAGCGATAGCGCTCAGGTGATCAATCTGGTGCGACAAGTGGCCGCCAGTGAACAGGCACTGCGCCTGAGCCAGTCAGCGCTGGCCGGCCGGGTACTCGGGGCGGCAGCCACCGGTGTCGGCTTTGCATTTTCGCTGGTCAACATCGGCTTCGACATTTACAACCTTTCGCTGGCGGAGAATTACGAGCAGCGTTCGCGCTTATCTACGTCGCTGGCATTCAATGTCGCGGCGTTGGGGCTGGATATTGTCGCACTGGCCGCCGGTGGAGCAGTGGGCGCAGCGGCGGCTGTCCTGTCCGTGCCGCTGCTGGGTGTCGGCATCGGTGCGACGGCCATTGCCAGCAACCTGGGGCAGATCGCCGACAAGGCCACCGAGGTCGGCAATCATTTGCGTGCCATCCACAACGCTTATCAGCCAGGCGCTTTCAGGTTGACCGACGGGGTGTTGCACTTCCCGGCCGAAGCCGTGATTACCCACCTCGATCTGCAAGACCGACAGGTGCGTTTCGACAGTCAGCGGTTTTATCCGTGGAGCGGTGGCCCATTTGAATTGCCGCAGTACAACGATGATCCGAAACTGGTCCATCTTTCCCTGAACATTCGCCAGGCCTTTGGCCTGCCCGAGCGTGCAGCGCTGAACCTGCAGGCTGATACTGTGCTGTTGCCCTGCACGCCGCTGTGTTACTACGGCTACGAATACCAGTTGGGCGGTGCCGGCCATGTCTACGAGCCCCTGCCGGGCGAACAGGTCGAACCGCGCAGTGCCAGTGAACGTCCCGAGCCGAGCTGGTTTTCGCATTTCAACTCGTTGGGAGCGCTGGGCGATGCGCTGAGGGTAGAGCTGGACGAGCGCATCCACACCCGCTACCCGCAATTGCGCAACCGCCTGGCAGACAAGCTGGAATATGACGAACACGGCAGACAGCACTTTTACCTGCACAGCACGCCGTCGCTCAAACACATTCTCTACAAGCTCCTTCCTGTCTACAAACCGACGACGATCAGCGTGCAACTGGATGATCAGGTTCGCCAGATAGCGGTTGCGACCCTGCCCGATGAATGGCGGCAGAAACTCTCCTACGAAATTTCCGCTCCGCCAGGGCACCGTCAGCTGCGCCTGACTCCTGGTTTGAAGCAGGTGACATTGACCGGTTACGGCAAATGGCGGGTGCATGCGCCTTGGGTCAGTGTCGAGCAGGTCAGTTTCGGCACCACACCTTCACCGGAAGGTGATGGCGCGCGACTTTATCTGGCGGGGCGCCATTTGACGGTCGACGCTATCGTGCTGTCGGCTTTCGAGGGAACGATCGAGCTGGCCGGCGGCGAGTTGTTTGAGCTGGACTGGCAACGCAATGCATTGCGCCTGGTCTGCGTTACTCTCGGCGATACCAACAACTCAGGCGAAGTGATGGCCCGCCTGGGCAAACTGGATCGTGAACAACGTCTCACTGCGGGCTACCTGGCGCTTCAGCGATTCAACGTGCCGTTGCAACCCGCCACCCGCCCGCTGCGCACAACGGCCTACTACGACGTCGCGCAAAAGCGCCTGTTGTACGCGCGGGACGTACCGGTTGACGTCCACGAAGGCTTGTTGCTGGGTGCCGCCACCGCTGATCACGCGTGGTTCTATCACCCCGATCACGCTACGGTCTGGCGCGTCGATGCGATCAGCGGCCTGGTCGTGCGCCGCTATCGTTTACTGAGCGTCAAGTCCGCCACGAAAATCACCGCTTTCAGGCAACTCGCGGACGGCACTTTGCGTGTCTCGCAACAGTTGATTGAACGAAAGGACGTGAACGTACGCACCACGCTTGAATTTCATCTGACCGATCAGGCCGTGACGCTCACAGATATGAAGATGTGGACGGACGATCTGCAAGACTCTTTCCTGAAGCCGGAGCCGGGCACCAGAACAGCGTTTTTGCGCTACCGCCAGAAGACACGTCGCGCCTACGCTGACGGGGCCACGACCATGGCCTCGGCGATCCGCACCTGGACCTGCGCGCCCTATCTGCATGTTCAAGCTTATTGCCTCGATAAACTGCTCGAGCGAGCGTGGATCGGGGTCCGTAACGGTCGATACTTCGGGGCTGACACCGTCAGCGACACAGACCGAGTGCTGCTGATGCCCACATCGTCTGATCCGGGCACCGCGCTGCTGTTCTACAGCAAGCAAAGCCGCATGCTCAGCCACGGCATCGAACTGTCCGACAACGTTTTCTGGCACAAGGCGCTGGCCAGGGACGTGGTCGATCTCAGGCGCATCGGCTACCGCTACCTGGCTACCCTGAACGATGGTCGATTGTTCGAAATCGACCTTAACGCCAGGGACGATAACTGGCTGTCCGAAATCGACGGAAACGTTCTGCAATTCGTTGGCCTCAGCCAGCGTTGGCTGCAACACAATCCCGACTGGCTGGCAGCGCTGCCGCCGCTGGCCAAGGAATACAGCGGTGCAGCGTTTGCGATTGTTGGCCTGCACGCTCAGGCCGGGCAGCCATTTCTGGCCGCCTGGTGCATTGACGAAAAGCTCGTACTGATGGATGCCAGGAGTAGCGGCGAGCTGACCTTGTTGGGGTTGACGCCGGACCGCGAGGCCGTCTGGCTGCTGAATGCGGAAGCCGGAACATTGTGGCGCCAGAGGCTGGTGTCATTCGAAGAAGCCCGCGAGGCGTTCGGTGGCACCAGCGTTGTCCGGCATCGGCAGACGTTGCCACGGGCCGAACCGGTCTGGTCTTCGTGGCTGTTCAGCGAAGTGTTGCCCCACGGCAATGGTTTGCTCGGTCGCACGCGAGACGGCGTGACGCTGCAACTGCAAGATCGGCAACCGGCACGAATTGTCGGCACGGAAAACCACTGGTCGCACGTTCCCGGACAGACCTCTGAACAATTGCGCGAACGCCTGAAGCAACTGCTGGATGGACATGCCCATGCTGCGTTTCTGCCCGTGGAAAATACCGGTGATCGCTATCAGTACTACGCGCCGGCGCTCGACAAGCTTTTTGTGGTGAGCGCAAGGGACGATGGCAAATGGGCGACTTTTCTCGGTACGCACAATGGTGCCGATCCGCTGTTGTTCGACCCGATCGACGGGTTGATCTTCAGCGCCGCAACGGCGGACCGCTTATGGTTGCCGAACAGCTTCGCTCAGCGTGACGACAACGTCATGTCGCTACAGGTAAGCGATGACCTTACCGATGTGCAGCGATTGCTTGTCGACGGCGTGGACACGTTGATCCTGACCTTCGGTTCGAGCACGGAGGGTTATCGTATTTCGACTGAAAGCTGGCAGCGTCTGGATTGCGTTGTTGTCGATGCACGGCGTCCATCGGCAGTGCAGGCGGCGGAGCCGGGCCTGCTGGTGCTGGATCTGGATGAATGCGGGCATTTTCTGATATCGAAGGTCGATGCCGATATGCTGTTTGCCGATCCGGACAGTGGCCACACGCTGATCGTCCGCCACGCCGAAGAGCAGGGTGCCTGTGAGCTGGCGCTCAGGGTGGCCGGTCGCCCCTGCCAGTTCGCCTTGACGCAGTGGATGCGGGCATTCGCAGCAGTGCAGGGCAGCGATGCAACTGTCAGTTTGTCAGCGGTGGTTGAGCAGTTGTCCTGACGGGGCCTTTCACCTGGGCGATAAAAAACGCCGCGGACGTTAACGTCCGCGGCGTTTTGTTTTGCATTCGGCCATACGGTGCTCGCTCAAGGCACCAGATACCCCTTCACGCCGGTAAAAATGATCTGCGCGGCCAGCGCGCAAACAAACAACCCCATCAAGCGGCTGACAATCTGCAAACCCTGATCACCGAGAATCCGCTCGATGCGATTGGACAGGTACAGCACCACACCGACAGTGAAACTGGCCAGGGCGATACTCATGATCGCGGTGAGCTTGTCGTCCCAGTGCGGCTGGCTGACGCCCATCACCAGCAAGGCGCCGATGGTGCCGGGGCCGACCGTCAGCGGAATGGTCAGCGGCACGATGGTCACGTCCTGCTGGACATTGTCGGCCTGCACCGCCGGTTTGCCCTGAGCCATGCCCAGCGCGGAAATGAACAACACGCTGCCGGCGCCAATGCGGAAGGCGTCCACGGTGATGCCGAAGACATCGAAAATCACTCGCCCGAACAGATACAGCAGAACACTGGAAATCAGCGTCGCGAGGGCGACCTTCCAGGCCAGGCGCCGCTGTTCCTTGCGCGAATAGCCGCGGGTCAGGCTGATAAAGCAGGACAACACGAAGAACGGGCTGTAGAGCACCAGCATCTTCAGGTAAACGCTGAACAACACATGGAGCATGATGCAAGCTCACTGGCGATGGAGTCGGGGGGAGTCTATCAGGCACCGGACAATCTGTCGGTTTACGACGGCTGGGTCGTGGCCCGGTTCTGCTGATCGCGTTCGGCGACCCAATGCTCGATCAGTTCACGCAGTTGCGACAGCTCAACCGGTTTCGACATGTGCCCGTCCATGCCGGCCTGGCGGGCACGTTCCTTGTGTTCGGCGAGAATGTGCGCGGTGAGGGCGACGATCGGTGTGCGGATGCGCTGATTGCTGACTTCCCAGGCGCGCAGTTGCTGCGTCGCGGAGAAGCCATCGAGGATCGGCATTTCACAATCCATCAGCACCAGGTCGTAACGCTGGGCCTTCATCGCTTGCAGCGCTTCTTCGCCGTTGCTCGCGGTGTCCGGTTGCAGGTTGAGCTTGCCGAGCATGCCGCGGATCACTTTGGTCGAGATGGTGTTGTCTTCGGCGACGAGGATGCGGAAGTCGCTCGGCACTTTCGCCGCTGTGGCCGCCGTAACCACTTGCGGCTGGAACACCACCTGGCCCTTGTTGCGTTGATTGAGCTCGTCCGCCAGCGTGGTCTTGAGCGTATAACCGGCCACTGGTTTGGCCAGAATCCGTTTGATCCCGGAATTGCGCGCAATGATCTTGCTCGGCGCGTTGCTGATGCCGGTGAGCATGATCAGCAGAATGTCGTGGTTCAGGCTCGGGTCTTCCTTGATCTTCGCCGCCAGTTGCATGCCGGTCATGCCGGGCATGTTCTGGTCGAGCAGGACCACGTCGAAGTAATCGCGCAGGTGCGCCTTGGTGCGCAGCAGCGCCAGCGCTTCCTTGCCCGACGGTACGGCGCTGACATTCAGGCCCCAGGCGCTGCATTGCTGTACCAGCACTTTGCGGCAGGTGTCGTTATCGTCGACCACCAATACCCGCGCGCCTTGCAGCGGGCTGTCCAGATCGGACGTCGGATGTTCGAGGCGATCCGGGTCCAGTGGCAGGGTCAGCCACAAAGTGCTGCCCTGAGTGGCGCCGCTCTTGATGCCGAACTCGCCTTGCATCAGACGAATCAGTTGGCGCGCAATCACCAGGCCAAGATTGCCGCCCAGGCGATTGGCCGAGAGGAAGTGCTTGCTGTGCAATTCGGCGTGCAGCAGCGCCTCGCGCTCTTCCGGCTCCATCGGCACGCCGCTGTCCTGCACGGCGATGCGCAGGCGCGGTTTGCTGCTGCGCTCGTCCAGTGCAACGACGATCAGCACCTCGCCTTCTTCGGTTTTCTTCAGGGCGTTTTCCAGCAGGCTCAGCAATGTCTGGCGCAGGCGCGTCGGATCGCCGCTGATCACCCGTGGCACTTGCGGCTGGATGAAACTGATCAGCTCGACGTTCTGTTGCTCGGCCTTGGCCCGGTAGATGCTCAGGCAATCATCGATCAGGGCGTTGAGGTCGAACTGCACGTCATCGAGTTCGATCTGCCCGGATTCGAGCTTGGAGATGTCGAGGATCTCGTTGATCAGCGTCAGCAGTTCGTTGCCGGCGCTGTGGATGGTTTGCACGTAATCGCGTTGCTTGACCGACAGCGGCGTACCCAGCAGCAGCTCGGTCATGCCCAGTACACCGTTCATCGGCGTGCGGATTTCGTGGCTGATCTTGGCGAGGAATTCGGCTTTGGCGTTGATTTCGGCGTTGCTTGCCGCGAGGTCGCGGCTGATGCTGAAACGGCTTTCGGTGATGCTGCGCTGTCGCTCGCCCAGAGCGATGCTCATCAGCAGGCCGCTGATGCAGATGAACACCATCAGCGTCATGATCAGGCCTTGCGGCGTGACCAGTGTCAGCCCCAGCAGCGCCGGGAGGATAACCAGCGTGCCGATGTTGAACACGACCATGGCGGCGACGAACAGGCGCGCCGGGCGATAGCCTTTTTGCCAGTGATAGAAGCCCACCAGCAACATGCTCAGGCCGGCCAGTGCCACCAGTGCGTAGGTGATGATGTTCAGCGGCAAGGTGTTGACGAACAGCAGCAACAGGCTGCACGTGACGATCAACAGAATGTCGCCCCACAGCAGTTTGTTCAGCGCGTGCTGGCCCAGTGGCGCAAAGAAGCGCAGGGCGAACATCAACCCGGCTGGAGCCGTCAGCAGCAATGCCAGATAAGCGCCCGGCGTCTGAATGGCTTGCCAGTTCGGCAGCCACGGACCGGCGAGGTTGAGCAACAGGAACAGACTCAGCCCCAGCAGGCCCTCACAGATCGCCAGCCACAGACTGCTGCGCGAGCGCGAGTAGGCGTAGCGCACCAGGTTGTGCAGCAGGAGCATGGCGAGGCAGCCGAACAGCAGGCCGAAAATCAGCGTCTGCTTCTGATCGGCTGCACCTTCGATTGCTGCTTGCAGGGTGATGTGCGGGCGCAGTTGATGGCCGGAGACCATGCGCACGTAGACGTCCAGCGGCTTGTCGGCCTGGGGCAGCGGCAGCATGAAATCGCTGCTCGGCAACGGATGTTCGGCCTGGGGCCGTTCGTTGCCGGTATTGCGTTGCTCGATCAGCCGGTCGCCGTCGAGTACGTAGAGATTGAGTTGTGACAGGTCGGGGGCAAAGATGCGTAGCACTTGTTCGTGCTTGCCCGGCGCCAGTTTGAAGCGCAGCCACAGGGCGCCCTCGGGTTCGGCCGCGGTCAGACGGTCAAGCTCGGTGGGGCTGAATTGATTGGTGTAGCGAGCGGAACGGATGTCGCTCAGTTGCAGGATGCCCTGATCGTCAAGCAATACCGACCAGCCACTGCCTTGCGCGGCCTGGGCCGGGAGCATGCAGAGCAAGGTCATCAGCGTGACGGTGAAGCTTATGGCAATCCTGAGCCAGCGCACGGCGAAATCCCTTCGTAGGTTGATGCCAGAATATAACGATGCGCGACGACCGAACAGCCCGGCGAGGAATGGCATCCCGCGCCGGGCCTGATGGATCGCTTACTCCTGGGCTTCGCCGCGTTCACGGGCAATGGCGCGGTAGCCAATGTCCTTGCGGTAGAAGCAGCCTTTCCAGTCGATGGCAGCGGCCAGTTTGTAGGCCTGCTGCTGAGCTTCACCGACGGTCGCGCCCATGGCCGTGGCACACAGTACACGACCACCGGCGGTAACGACCTGACCGTCTTTCAATGCGGTGCCGGCGTGGAAGACTTTGCCTTCAAGACCTGCCGCCGCATCCAGACCATTGATCGCCGCGCCTTTGGTGTAGTCGCCCGGGTAGCCGCCCGCGGCCAGCACGATGCCGACGCTCGGACGCGGATCCCACTGTGCTTCGATCTTGTCCAGCGCTTGCGCCAATGCGGCTTCAACCAGCAGCACCAGGCTCGATTGCAGACGCAGCATCACCGGTTGGGTTTCCGGATCGCCGAAGCGGCAGTTGAACTCGATGACCTTCGGATTGCCGGCCTTGTCGATCATCAACCCGGCATAGAGGAAGCCAGTGTAGACGTTGCCTTCCTCGGCCATGCCGCGCACGGTCGGCCAGATCACCTGATCCATCACGCGTTGATGCACCTCGGCGGTGACCACCGGGGCAGGGGAGTAGGCACCCATGCCACCGGTGTTCGGGCCGCTGTCGCCGTCGCCGACGCGTTTGTGGTCCTGGCTGGTGGCCATCGGCAGCACGTTCTTGCCGTCGACCATGACGATGAACGAAGCTTCTTCGCCGTCGAGGAATTCTTCGATCACTACGCGCGAACCGGCGTCGCCAAACGAGTTGCCGGCGAGCATGTCACGCACGGCGTCTTCGGCTTCGGCCAGGGTCATGGCGACGATCACGCCTTTGCCGGCAGCCAGGCCATCGGCCTTGATCACGATCGGCGCGCCTTTCTCACGCAGATAAGCCAGGGCCGGCTCGATCTCGGTGAAGTTCTGGTAATCGGCGGTCGGGATCTTGTGGCGCGCGAGGAAGTCCTTGGTGAAGGCTTTCGAACCTTCCAGTTGCGCAGCACCGGCAGTCGGACCGAAGCAGTCCAGGCCACGGGAGCGGAACAGATCGACGACGCCAGCCACCAGCGGCACTTCCGGGCCGACGATGGTCAGGGAAACATTCTTTTCCGCGAAATCGGCCAGTTGCTCCAGCGCCAGCACGTCGATGGCGACGTTTTCGCACTTGGCTTCAATGGCGGTGCCAGCGTTGCCCGGTGCAACGAAAACCTTCTGCACACGCGGATCCTGAGCCACTTTCCAGGCCAGAGCGTGTTCACGGCCACCGCTGCCAATGATCAAAACATTCAAAGAGAGACTCCTTCGGAGAAAGCTGCAAGCTACAAGCTGCAAGTAAGAGCGACTGCGTGGCGCTCAATTACAGCTTACGGCTTTGAATTAATAAGGCTGCACCTGCAAGAAGGAGCGACACCTGTCTGCTCTTTCTTGCAGCTTGCAGCTTGAAACTTGCGGCTGCTTCAATGACGGAAGTGGCGCATGCCGGTGAATACCATTGCGATGCCGGCTTCATCAGCAGCAGCAATCACTTCGTTGTCACGCATCGAACCGCCCGGCTGGATCACCGCAGTGATGCCAACCTTGGCCGCGTTGTCGAGGCCGTCGCGGAACGGGAAGAATGCGTCGGACGCCATGACCGAACCGGCCACCTGCAAACCGGCGTGCTCAGCCTTGATCGCGGCGATGCGGGCCGAGTTGACGCGGCTCATCTGGCCGGCGCCGACACCGATGGTCTGGCGATTCTTGGCGTAGACGATGGCGTTGGATTTGACGTACTTGGCGACTTTCCAGGCGAAGATCAGGTCGTGGATTTCCTGTTCGGTCGGTGCGCGTTTGGTCACCACTTTCAGGTCGTCGGCGCTGATCATGCCGATATCGCGGCTCTGCACCAGCAGGCCACCGTTGACGCGCTTGTAATCCCAGGCAGCGGCGCGCTCAGCCGACCACTCGCCGCAGGCCAGCAGGCGTACGTTGGCTTTCGCGGCGACAATGGCACGAGCTTCTTCGCTGACGCTTGGGGCGATGATCACTTCAACGAACTGACGCTCGACGATCGCTTTGGCGGTCTCGGCATCCAGTTCACGGTTGAAGGCGATGATGCCGCCGAACGCCGACTCGGTGTCGGTGGCGTAGGCCAGTTCGTAAGCCTGACGGATGCCGCCTTCAGCGTCCGGGCTGACCGCCACGCCGCACGGGTTGGCGTGCTTGACGATCACGCAGGCTGGCTTGACGAAGCTCTTCACGCATTCCAGCGCAGCGTCGGTGTCGGCGACATTGTTGTACGACAGTTCTTTGCCTTGCAGCTGGGTCGCGGTGGCGATGCCGACTTCGGCAGGCTTGGCTTCCACGTAGAACGCCGCGCTCTGGTGCGGGTTCTCGCCGTAGCGCATTTCCTGGGCCTTGATGAACTGGCTGTTGAAGGTGCGCGGGAATTCGCTGCGACCTTCAGTGCTCAAGGTTTCAGCGGCCTGGTTCACGGTGCCCATGTAGTTGGCGATCATGCCGTCGTAGGCGGCGGTGTGTTCGAAAGCCTTGAGCATCAGGTCGAAACGCTGAGCGTAGGTCAGGCCGCCGGCCTTGAGGCTTTCCAGGACGTTGGCGTAATCGCTGGCATTTACCACGATCGCTACGTCTTTGTGATTTTTCGCTGCCGAACGGACCATGGTCGGCCCGCCGATGTCGATGTTCTCGATGGCGGTCGGCAGGTCGCAGCCTGGCTTGTTGATGGTCGCTTCGAACGGGTACAGGTTGACCGCTACCAGATCGATCGGCTTGATGCCGTGCTCGTTCATGATCGCGTCGTCAGTACCGCGACGACCGAGGATGCCGCCGTGGATTTTCGGGTGCAGGGTTTTCACCCGACCGTCCATCATCTCGGCGAAACCGGTGTAATCCGCGACTTCCACTGCGGCAACGCCGTTGTCACGCAGCAGCTTGAACGTTCCGCCGGTGGAGAGGATCTCGACGCCCAGAGCTTCGAGCTCCTTGGCGAATTCGAGGATCCCGGTCTTGTCGGAAACGCTGATCAAGGCGCGGCGGATCGGCAGGCGGGTAGTCTGGTCGGTCATCTCAATTTCCATCAAAAGCAAAGGAAGTCAGCAAAAAAGGCGACCGTTTTTTACGCGGGCGCCTTTCTGGTTTGATTGAATGCTTACAGCAGATCGTACTGCTTGAGTTTCTTGCGCAGCGTGCCGCGGTTCAGTCCCAGCAGCTCACTGGCCTTGGTCTGGTTGCCCTTGACGTAGTTCATCACGCTTTCGAGCAGGGGCGCCTCGACTTCGGACAGCACCAGGTTGTACACATCCGTGACGGACGCGCCCTCAAGGTGGGCGAAATAATTGTGCAGCGCCTTCTCGACACTCCCGCGAAGGGTCTGGCCTTCTTCGCTCGGCGTGTTGAGGTGCTGTTTCAAATTCACGTTGTCGCTCACGGGTGTTGTTCCACTCACTAAAGTCTCGGTCATCATCGTCATGCGGCCACCCCTTCTTCGTCCCCTGTCAGGCTCTTGTAACGCTCGGCGAAGAACTCCCGAACGTCGGCGCATTGTGTTTCCGTACCATCCAAACGATTGAAACGGGCGCGAAACTCCCTGGCGCCCGGCAAGGTTGCGAGATACCAGCCCACATGCTTGCGGGCAATGCGCACGCCCATCACGTCGCCATAGAAGGCGTGAAGGGCAGCCAGATGCTCCAGCAGGATGCGTTCCACTTCGCTCAGTTCCGGCGCGGGCAATTTCTCGCCGGTGCGCAGGAAGTGATCGATCTCGCGAAAAATCCATGGCCGCCCTTGAGCGGCTCGGCCTATCAGCAGGCCATCGGCACCGGTCGCGTCAAGCACGTATCGGGCCTTTTCCGGCGAATCGATATCGCCATTGGCAAACACCGGGATCGACACCGCCTGCTTGATCGCGGCAATCGTGTCGTACTCGGCTTCCCCTGTGTACAGATCGGCGCGCGTACGGCCATGTACGGCCAGCGCTGTGATCCCGGCCTGTTCGGCGATCTTCGCCACATTCAGACCGTTCTTGTTTTCGCGATCCCAGCCGGTGCGGATCTTCAGGGTGACCGGTACATCAACCGCGGCCACTACGGCCTGCAGGATCTCGGTCACCAGTGCTTCGTCTTTCAGCAACGCGGAGCCGGCGGCCTTGTTGCAGACCTTCTTGGCCGGGCAACCCATGTTGATATCGATAATCTGCGCGCCCAGCTCGACGTTGGCCCGTGCCGCATCGGCCAGCATCTGCGCGTCGCCACCGGCGATCTGCACCGAGCGCGGCTCGGGATCGCCTTCGTGGATCATGCGCATGCGCGACTTGCGGGTATTCCACAGGCTCATGTCGCTGGTGACCATTTCCGAGACTACAAGCCCTGCGCCCAGACGCTTGCACAGCTGACGAAAGGGCTGGTCGGTGACGCCCGCCATTGGGGCGAGAATCAAACCGTTCTGCAATGTATATGGGCCGATGCGTACCGCCGACATAGGACTTCCCTGAAGTGGGGCCGGATCATGAGAGTTCGAAAAAGGGTGGGCATGATACCCGCTCTCGATGACTGGTTAAAGGCTGAATTGAACAAAATCTGAACAGTTATTCTGTTATCGCCAACGGTTTGGTTGGCTGCGATCCAGTCAGAAAAATGCCGTCAATCGGGAAACGCTGAAGCGGTTCATTCCGGTGAATGGAAGTTCAGGCTGTAATTCACCGCTTTCGGCCCCGGATCGAGAATATCCAGGGCGATGTGGATCGGCGTCTGCGGCGGCATTTCCGCGAGGCCTTCGAGATCGCCGCTCAGATACTCGCCAGGTTTGAAGCGACGACTGGCGATCAGGTGACCGTTGAGGTCGGCAAAACGCAGCTCGAGCAAGGGAAACGGCTGGGAAAAGGTCGCGCGGTTGTAAATGATCGCGTCGACCACCAGCGCGCCGCTGAACTCGGGATGACTGCGCACCACCAGGTTGCTGCTCTTGATTTTGCCGATGTCGACTTTGGACGGCACGGTGCAGCCGATCTGCGGGCAGATCTGCTGAAACCATGGGCGGTATTGATCCTGCCGCGCCAGCTCCTCGAAGTGATAGGCAACGTATTGAGCGGCAAGACCGCCGGCCGCCAACACCACCAGCAGCAGCCAGAGCAGGCGCCGGCCCCAGGGTGAACGGCGTTGCTGCCAGTCCAGTTGCAGCGGGTCGTCGGTCAGATCCTGCAAGACCTCGGCGCGCACGCCGGGCTCGGCCCTTTCGCGTTTTTTGCGCGGCGAGGTGATCAATGGCAGATCGTCGTCATCGCTGTCGTCGCTGGCCGAAAATCGCTCACGGCGGGCGTTGGGATCGATCGGATCGTGCAGGCGCAATTGCGGGATCGGCGGCTCGTCATCCAGGTCCACCGGTTCCAGTGACAACGATGGCTCGGTGCGCTCGGGTTCGAGGGCTTCGACGCCTTCGATATACGGCTCGATATCTGGCTCGACATCCGGCGCGGCGCGGCGCTCATCGGCAGGCTCGCTGAACAGGCCATCGGGCCAGGCGCCTTCTTCCGGTTCTGCGCTGTCGCGCCGCGCACTCAAGGATTCTTCGCGGGCCCGGCCGAATTCGGCGACCGGCTGGATTTCGCGCTGTTCGAGGCGGGCGAGTTCTTCGTCCAGATCGAGGCCGTCCAGATCCAGCTCCGACGCGCTCCATTGCTTTTGGCTGATGGCGCGCGGTGCGGGGATCTGTTCGACGACCGCAGAATCGCTGACAGGTGCGGGCGCTTCAGGCAGCGCTGGTGCGGTCGGCGTCACCGTGTCCTTACCAGAATGTTGCTCGAGCAGCTGCTTGGCGGCATTGAACACTTGCAGGCAGGAGCCGCAACGAACCACCCCGCGGGCCACGCTCAACTGAGCATGGTTGACGCGGAAACTGGTCTGGCAATGCGGGCACTGGGTGACGAAACTGTCGGTCATGCGGCGATCCGGTTCAGGCAAGCGGTCATTTTAGCGCCGACGCCCGGTGATGCGCACCCAGCCGTCGCGATTGGCGATCGGGTCGAGCTCGAAGTCCTGCGCATAAGCTGCCGCTACTTCTTCGCCCTGCTCGGCGAGGATGCCCGACAGCGCCAGACGCCCGCCGCTCTTGACCAGGCTGGACAGTTGCGGCGCCAGCGACACCAGCGGGCCGGCGAGAATATTGGCCACCAGCACGTCAGCCTGAACCTGCGGCAGATCCTCGGGCAGATACAGTGGGAACAACTCGTCGGCAATGTTGTTGCGCCCGGCATTGTCGCGCGAGGCCTCCAGTGCCTGCACATCGATGTCGGTGCCCACGGCTTCCTTGGCGCCGAGCAGCAGGGCGGCGATCGCCAGAATCCCCGAGCCACAGCCGAAGTCGAGCACGTGGCAGTCTTTCAGGTCCTGACCGTCGAGCCATTCCAGGCACAGTGCGGTGGTCGGGTGGGTGCCGGTGCCGAACGCCAGGCCCGGGTCCAGCAGCAGGTTGACCGCATCAGGCTCAGGGGCGGCGTGCCAGCTCGGCACGATCCACAGGCGCTGGCCGAACCGCATCGGCTCGAAACCGTCCATCCAGCTGCGTTCCCAGTCCTGGTCCTCGATGACTTCGCTGTGGTGCTCGGGCAGCGGGCTGCCGGTGAGCAGTTCCAGATGGGCGAGGACCGGCTCCGGTTGCGTGCCGCCCTCGAACAAGGCCAGCAAATGGGTGTGCGACCACAGTGGTGTGGTGTTGAGTTCCGGTTCGAAGATCGGCTGGTCTTCGGCGTCCATGAAAGTCACCGACACGGCGCCGACTTCGAGGAATGCGTCCTCGTAGGTTTCGGCTTGTTCCGGGGTGATGGCGAGACGGACTTGCAGCCAAGGCATGGCGGGCACCTTTGAAAATCTGTGGGGCAGCCCGAAGCTGCAAAAGCGCGCAGTTTACGCCAGGTCGCCGGCAAAGTGGACACGCCAGTCGGCTGTAACACATCCGCAGGTGCCATATACATATGTACGGCCTGGGCACGCTGGCCGGGAAATAGAGTGGGGGCTCATTTCCATGCAACAAAAGGCTGGACGATATGGCGGATCAACAAGGGATTGTAGAAGAAAAACTACCTGTAGCTGCGGCGCCTACGGGGTCGGTGCAGGAAATCCTGCTACGCATCACGCGCTGGCAGGTGATGATCGACAAGCGCTTGAGCAGCCAGATGACGCTGCTCGAGGCGCTGGAGCATTACGCGTTGACTGAATTGCGCATTGATTATCCCGAAGGTCATTTCGATCCGGGGTTCGTGGTTGCCCTGCTCGATGCCATTCTGCAAAAGCTTCTCGACGGCAAGCCAGTCACGTTCCTGGCAGTCCAGGACGCTCCATTTCGCTGGCCGGGAGCCGCTGACCTCGGGTTGCCAGCCAGCCGCCGGGAACACGTCGCCCGGACGGTGGATACCGTTTCGCAGCACTTCCTCGACCAGTACAAGAAATACCTGCGCGAACACTGGGCGACAAAAGGGCAGGAGGCGTTGTTTGATCGTTTGATGAAGCGCAAGCTGCGGCGCTATATCAAGGACATCGAGTCGCTGTTGCGTCGTGACCGGCTCGTGGGCGTGACATTGAATCAGTTGCGCCGAAAGATCGATAGAGTCCAGGCCCGAGGCACCCGTCGGTACCGGTTGACTGCATTGGCAACCGGTGCAGAGAAAAAGATTCTCGAGGCGCACTCCTTCGCGCAACTGCCGCAGTGGATGAAGGTGTTGAAGGACCCGGATCGCGCCTTGTTGCGCCATTATCAGGAGCAGACGTCACTGTCCCGGACAGCGCTCGATGAGCTGCTGCAGGGCTACGGCTCCTTGCGCGCCTTTGCCCGGCAGCAGGCCATCGAATACATTCAGCGCAAGCTCGACATGACGGTTGAACCGGATCGGATCGACGTGCGACTCAGATGGCGCTCGGCAGTCGGCGAGCCGACGCGCAATCGCAGCCTGACCGACTTGCTGGCATCCGGGCCGATCGGTCAGGACTTCGCAGCGGTCCTGTATATCGCCAGTACTGCGCCTTTGCGCAACCAGTCACTCAAGCCGACATTCATTGCCGACATGCTGGCGGAACAGGACTATCCGGCAGATTACCTGCGAGTCCTCGCCGAGCAGTACAAGCGCACAGAAGTGCAAAAGGCGCTGATCGACTGGTTCACCGCTCGGCTCCGGCAGAGCGCATACGTCGCGCGTTGTGCAGCTCATCTGTCGGAGTCCGATCATGGACTTCTGGAGCAGACGTGGTCCGGGCAAGCTGCAAGCAAACCCCTGAAAGTGGCCGCACTGACGCTGCCCAACGGCATGCAATGCACCGATCTTCTGGTGTTCTACCATGCAGAGACTGCGCAAGCGGTAAGTAACCTGGTGCTGTACGCGCCCAACAAGCCGAACGGTCAGGAGTGGGTGCGGTTAACGTCTGTTGCGGCGTTGACCGGCGAGGTGTGGAGCTGGACGCAGAGCGAAGCCGGCCGCGAGTACCTGTTGCAGCAGCTTTCGCCGACGGCACATCGTACGGCGCGTGACTATCTTTTGGCCGTGGCGGACAACCCGGCCCTCTGGGGCATGACCAGTGACATTCGACGTGCACCCCTGTCATTCGTGGAATGCGTCGAAGCAGCTGTAAAAATGGGCCTGGCAAAAAACCTGCAGCAGGTCGAGGTGGACAACTCGCTGCGTTGGTACACAACGCTCGGTCTGGATGCGCGCCGGCGCATCAGCAGCCTGAATCAGGAATTGATTGTTCATCAGCAGGTTTTCAACGAGCTGCTGGGCGGCTTTGAAGTGTTTGTCGATTTCGCCAGGCGCACGGTTGCCGCAGCGATTGCGCCCTACATGCGCAGCAAGAACGTGCTGGAACCGGTCGACCCGGCCACTGTGTTGATCGATTACAACCCCGGCGTTGCCGATCGCAGGAAGCAGCAGGTGGCGACACTGCTTGACTTGGCGATTCACGGCTACGACGACAACTCCGGCATCGAGCACCCGAAAAAAGGCGTGCGCTCGTCGGTCGGGCAGGATTTGAGTCTGGTGCGCAGCGCCGATCTGGCGTTGTATCTGCGCCGGGCCTGGCTGGGCGAGAAATACGCCGACGAGATCCGCAGCAAATATCTCGACCCTCGTAATGCCGCCTACGAACCGCGTCGCTTCGCCTACCGCAACGTGCTGCTGTCAAAAATGGATCGTGATTTGCGCGTGGCGAGAAGTCAGGCGCGTCTGAGCGACGCGGTGTATTCAGCGCTGGTCCGCCAGGTCACACTGTTGAGTCAATTGCCAGCGCCGGGTACGCATTATCCGGGCGCCCGTATGGTTGAAAGCGACGGCGTGTTCAGGTTCACCGTGCGCAATCACGTCGTGCTCGGGGTTTACGTTCTGACTTCGTTCGACCCTGAGCCGTCCTGGTGGCTGTACACGCCTGATGCGCCCGACGGTATTGTGGTGCGTGCGTATCAGTCACTTTTCGGCGACATCGCGGGAACCTTGCATGACTATCTGATGGCGCGTACGCCGGTTGCTGCACGCAGCATCGTGTCGCGCACCCTGTACGCGATTGCGGCGAAAAAACAGCGCGTCGATGTGCTCTACGAAGCGGAGCGCCTGGTTGACGCCCGCAGCGAGTTCAATGCGTACATCGAGCGCGCGGTCACGGATGTGCAAGACATCACCACCAGCCGCGCGCAAATGATCGAGCGCCAGGTGGTCAAGGGGCTGATGTTCGCCGCCGCACCGTTTTGTATGGTGTTTCCTCCCTTTGCCTTGCTGCTCGATGTCGTGTTCATTGCCATCAGCGCTGGTCAGGCTGTCGCTGCGCATCTGGAAGGCGATGTCGATGGCGCTCTCGGACACTGGCTGGAGGCCTCGTGGGGTGCGCTGTTTGCCATGGTCGGTGCCGGCAGTGCGATCAAGTTGCTGGGCGGTGCGGCCAGAAGTCTGAAACACACGATGAGGCCCGTCTCATTGTTGTCAGAGCACCTGAGTACCGTGGCTCCGGTGCACAAGGAAGCGCTGCCGGCGATCCGGGAAGTCCGCTTCCATGCCAGGCAGGCCGTCAGCAAGAGGCCCGAACGCTTGCAAAAGGTGACTGACGACGGTGTGTTTTCCGGCACTTGGCGCAGTCCGCCCAGTGCTGAACAGCCGCAACCGGCCTATTACATCCGTAACAGAGGCAAGTATTTCCTGGTCAGGGAGAATCCGCATTTCGGTGGTCTGAGCCTGGTCGATGCCCGCCGCCCGACAGCTATCTATCAGCAACCGATACGTCTTGCCCCTGGCGGCAGGTGGACACATGACCGGGTCGGGCTCAGAGGCGGCAACGTCCGCAACCTTGGGCGCGTGAACAATTTGCGTGATGCATTTCCGGCCCGTGTCGAACCATTGCTCAACCGCGGTGCGATGCAGGGCGAAGCGGTGGTGGGGCGTGCCGTTCCCGGATCGCGAGACAACTACCTGTTTTCGCTGAATGCGCAGAGTTGCGTCATTGCCTCGCTGTACAACCCGACGACGAGAACAGGGGCGGTGATTCATTTCGATCACAATATCCGCCCCCTGATCCAGCGCAGTGTAAGCGGCGTGTTGGAGCGTCTGGGGTACGCCGGCCAGGATATTCGCGCCACGCTGGTGGGAGGTGACTGGGTGTCGATGGGCGCTGACATCGGCGGCCCGGTCAGGCGTGTCCTGCGCGAACATGGCCTGCAACCGACGTGGGATTACTGGTCGTACTCCTCGTGCCTGGGCAACACTTACGGGGTAGTGTTGAATCTGAACAATGGAGTCTCGAAAGTGTTCAAGCATTCCGCTGGTCAGGTTGGTGACGTGTACAAAGCGCTTATCGACAGAGCGCCATATTCAACCGACCGACTCTCGATACGTGCCCAGAACTTCATGGACCGTGTCCGCAGTGAAGCGTTGCACGAGAATGCCGTCGGCAGCGTGGTCGATAGGGCCGGCAGCCGGGCGACCGCGGCGATGGTAGAGGACCAGGCGTTCTCGATGGTGCTGATGAACTGACGCGTCGTTCAGGCATAAAAAAACCCGATCCTCGGGGATCGGGTTTTTCCACGCCGGATCAGTCTTACGACTGCTTGGCCAGCTTGTGCTCGAGGTAGTGAATGTTCACACCGCCCTTGCAGAAGCCTTCGTCACGAACCAGGTCACGGTGCAGCGGGATGTTGGTCTTGATCCCGTCGACCACGATTTCGTCCAGGGCATTACGCATGCGTGCCATGGCTTCGTCGCGGGTTGCGCCGTAAGTGATCAGCTTGCCGATCAGCGAGTCGTAGTTCGGTGGCACGGCATAACCGCTGTACAGGTGCGAATCGACGCGAACGCCGTTGCCGCCTGGGGCGTGGAAATGCTTGACCGTGCCCGGGCTCGGCATGAAGGTCTTCGGATCTTCAGCGTTGATCCGGCACTCCAGCGAGTGACCACGAATGACCACGTCATCCTGAGTGAACGACAGCTTGTTGCCGGCGGCGATGCTGAGCATCTCCTTGACGATGTCGATACCGGTGACCATCTCCGAAACCGGGTGCTCCACCTGAACACGGGTGTTCATTTCGATGAAGTAAAAACGACCGTTTTCGTAGAGGAACTCGAAAGTACCAGCACCACGGTAGCCGATGTCGATGCACGCCTTGACGCAGCGAGCCAATACTTCCTGGCGCGCCTTCTCGTCGATGCCCGGTGCCGGCGCTTCTTCGAGAACCTTCTGGTGACGACGCTGCAGCGAGCAGTCGCGGTCGCCCAGGTGGATGGCGTGGCCCTGGCCGTCGGACAGTACCTGCACTTCGACGTGGCGCGGGTTGGTGAGGAATTTTTCCAGATAGACCATCGGGTTGCCGAACGCCGCGCCTGCTTCGGAGCGGGTCAGTTTCGCCGAGGCGATCAGGTCTTCTTCCTTGTGCACCACGCGCATGCCACGACCACCACCGCCACCGGCGGCCTTGATGATCACCGGGTAGCCGACTTCACGACCGATGCGCAGCGCCGTTTCTTCGTCTTCCGGCAGCGGGCCGTCGGAACCTGGAACGGTCGGTACGCCTGCTTCGATCATCGCGTGCTTGGCCGATACCTTGTCGCCCATCAGGCGAATGGTGTCGGCTTTCGGGCCGATGAAGGCGAAGCCGGAGTTCTCGACCTGCTCGGCGAAATCGGCGTTTTCCGCGAGGAAACCGTAGCCTGGGTGAATGGCGGTAGCGCCGGTCACTTCAGCGGCAGCGATGATGGCCGGGATGTGCAGGTAAGACTGAGCGGCGGACGCCGGGCCGATGCAGACGGATTCGTCTGCCAGACCCAGGTGCATCAGCTCTTTGTCGGCCTTGGAGTAAACGGCGACGGTCTTGATGCCCATCTCTTTGCAGGCACGCAGAATCCGCAGGGCGATCTCACCGCGGTTAGCGATCAGAACTTTTTCCAACTTCGCAGTCATCAAAGGCTCTCCGCGGTTCAAACGATGGTGAACAGCGGTTGGTCGTACTCAACCGGCTGGCCGTCTTCGACGAGGATGGATTCGATCACACCGCTGGTTTCAGCTTCGATGTGGTTCATCATCTTCATGGCTTCGACGATGCACAGGGTGTCGCCTTTCTTCACGGTCTGGCCGACTTCAACGAAGGCTGGCGAGGTTGGCGAAGATTTACGGTAGAAAGTGCCGACCATCGGCGAACGGGCAACGGTGCCGTTCAGCGCGGGTGCAGCAGCGGCAGCCGGAGCAGCGGCAGCGACTGGCGCGGCAGCAGGGGCAGCGGCCGGAGCCTGCATCGGGGCTGGCGCGTAGTACTGCTGCGCCGGGGTCTTGCTGTGACGGCTGATGCGTACGGACTCTTCGCCTTCCTTGATCTCGAGCTCGTCGATGCCGGACTCTTCCAGCAATTCGATCAGTTTCTTAACTTTACGGATATCCATGAATCATCAACTCCCAAGGGTCGGTCAGGGGCGTATAGCTTGGTGTTCAAGCTGCTCTAGTGCGGCCTCCAGGGCCAGTCGGTAACCGCTGGCGCCAAGGCCGCAGATCACTCCTACCGCTACATCGGAGAAGTAGGAGTGATGGCGGAAAGGTTCGCGCTTGTGCACGTTGGACAAATGCACTTCGATGAATGGGATGCTCACTCCCAGCAGCGCGTCACGTAATGCGACACTTGTGTGCGTAAAAGCCGCCGGATTGATCAGAATGAAGTCCACGCCTTCACCGCGCGCAGCGTGGATGCGATCGATCAATTCGTACTCGGCGTTGCTTTGCAGATGCAGCAGATGATGGCCGGCTTCGCGGGCGCGCCGCTCCAGATCCTGATTGATCTGCGCCAGGGTCGTCGACCCGTAGGTCCCCGGTTCCCGGGTGCCGAGCAGGTTCAGGTTGGGGCCATGCAGCACCAGTAGCGTCGCCATCTGCGTTGTCCTTGTTATCAATGAGCAGTCGTCAGAACCCGGCGACTATGCCGCAAAGCCTTTGTGACTGTCCAGTTCCATGCAATAGCCGGCACGATGGGCGATGTTTGCGCGAAATTTGTGACCAAGGATCAGGATCCGGTCACTTGTAATGACAGGGCCGCCGCCTTCGCGAGCAGGCTCGCTCCCACAGGGGTATGCATTCCATTGTGGGAGCGAGCCTGCTCGCGAAGGTGGTATGTCAGACGCGGAAGGCCTGAACGGCCGTATGCAATTGGCCGCCGAGAACCAACAGGTTCTCGCCCTGTTCGCGCCCCTGGCCGATGCGCAACAGGTTATCCCCACCCAATTGATGAATGCGCTCGCTGTGATCGCGGATTTCGCTGACCGCGCCACTTTGCTGCGCCGTGACATCGGCGATGCGCACGGCGGTGTCGGCGATGGTCTGGATCGCGCCGACGATCTTGTCCAATGCACCGTCGGCCGCTTGCGCCTGACTGGCCGTGGCTTCGGCGTGTTCGACCTGCGCGCGCATGCCTTCGACCGATTGCCGCGCGGCGGTCTGCAGGCCGGCGATCAGTGTCTGGATTTCTGCCGTGGCCCCGGCGGTACGTTGTGCCAGCGAGCGCACTTCCTCGGCGACTACGGCGAAACCACGGCCCATCTCCCCGGCGCGGGCCGCCTCGATCGCGGCATTCAGGGCGAGCAGATTGGTCTGATCCGCAATCGAACGAATCACCGTCAGCACGCCGCCGATGGTTGCCGACTCTTCCGCCAGGTGTTCGATCATCTGCGCATTGCCTTGAACTTCACCGACCAAAGCATGCAGCCCGGTGAGGCTCTGGCCGATCACCGTCTGGCCATGCTCGACGGCCAGTCCGGCATGACGGCTGGCGTCCGCAGCCTGCCGGGCATCGCCGGCCACTTGCTGAATGGTCGCCTCGAGTTCACCCAGCGAGTCGCGAATCAGCGCAGTGTCACCGGCCTGATGCTCGGCGCCGCTGTGCAGGTCATTGCTCAGTTCGGCGAGGGTGCGGCTGCTGCCTGCGACCTGCTCGGCGTTACCGCGAATCGTGCCGACCAGATCCACCAGATAAGCGCGCAAGCGATTGAGCGACGCTTCTATGTCGTGCAGTTCACGATTGGTCTTGCCCAATTGAATGTCGCGACTGAAATCGCCCTCGGCCCAGGTCGACAGCGCCGGGGCGAGGTTGGTCAGGGTGCGGGCCAGGCGCCGCTGCAAGGTATCGATGAGCAGGGCGATCAGCAGAATCAGGCCAATCATCACACCTTGCATCAGGCGCACTTCGCCCTGGATCTGCCCGTGCTGCGCGCGTACTACGGGTTCGAGGCCGGCGATGGCGTGTTGCACGCTGGCGATTTTTTCGTGGGTGGCGGCGCTGAGATCGGCGCGTTTCTGGATCTGCTCGCGGGTGCGCGCCAGTTCTGCCGGATAGCGGCCGAGCAAGCTGTTCAGTTCGCGCTTGAGCCCGACCCCGGCATCCTCTGCGGCGGCTTTGTCGGCGTTTTCGATGCCCATCAGCGCGGCGAAATCGTCACTGCTCGATTCGTTGCTGGCGACCACACCGAGCAAGGGCAGGGCATCGATGGCTTCGGCCTGGGCGCGCATGTTGCTCACTTCGCGCTCGACATCGGCCGCCAGTTCACTGCGCCCGCTGCTCACCAGTTTGTCCCGCGCCAGCGACAGTTTGCCCAGATGCTGCGATGCGGCGAGCAGTGGTGCGAGGTAGGCGGCGTTGCCACTGGCGTAGGTGTTGAGCTGGTCGAGGCTGGCGCTGAGTTCGCGTTCGGCCTGCAACAGCAGCGCCTGCGGATCGCCGGCCAGTTTGCCGGCGGCGAGCAGGTCGGTTTTGCTGAATTCATCAAGGCTCGACAGGCTTGGCTGCACGGTGTCGGCCAGCGTCGGGGGCAGCTCACCCAGTTGCTTGTGCACGCTGTCGATGGCCTGAGCGGCACTGCTCAGGCGCAGCGCGTCACCGCTGGCGAGGTAATCCTCAACGTTGCGCGCCACTTCATTCTGAAATTGTTGCGACAGCCCCAGGTAACGCTCCATCAACAGATAGGGGCGTTCGAGGGCTTTTTGCGACCACCACAGCGTGGCGCCAAGGGCCACGCAGACGGCGACCAACAGCAGAGTGTTGAGATTGGTGAGCAACTTCAGGCGCATGACGGCTACCAACGGCAGAAATGGTAAGCGCCTGAATTTATTGCTGTTCTATTACAGGGTTATGACCGAATCAGTGGATTCCGATGAAAAAGTGGCACTTTGCTTTGACTGCCGCGCGGTCTGCACCCGATTGCGTCCGGCACCCTTGGCGCGGTACAGCGCCTCGTCGGCCTGGCTAGCCATCATCAGGCTGTCGGAGTCATCGCACATTTCCACCACGCCGGCGCTGAACGTGCACCACAGGTCCTGCGGCTGCGCAGGGTAATGAATCTCGGCAAAGCGCTGACGAATTTCGTCGAGGACTTTGTGCGCGGCGTCGATATCGGTATCGGGCATGACGATGGCGAATTCTTCGCCGCCGTAACGGCCTATGAAATCGGTCTTGCGCAAACGCTGTTTGAGAAACAGCGCCAGGCTCTTGATCACCCGGTCGCCCATCGGGTGGCCGTGGCTGTCGTTGACCCGTTTGAAGTGATCGATGTCGAGCATGGCAAAGCTCAGCGGCTTGTTCTCGCGGCGCGCACGGAACGAGCAATCTTCGAGCAATTGCAGAATGTGCGTGTGGTTGTACAGGCCGGTAAGACTGTCGCGGACCATCCGCGCTTTCAGATTGCGCGCCCGAGCGGCGCGGTTGCGCACAGTGGTGATCAGGTGCCGCGGTTTGATCGGCTTGGTCAGGAAGTCATCGCCGCCCTCGCTCATGGCGTCGAGCTGCTTGTCCAGATCATCCTCGGCCGACAGGTAAATGATCGGCACGCTGACGTAGCGGTCGTTGTGACGGATGACCTTGGCCAGCTCGGTGCCGGTGCAGGCCGGCATATACATGTCGAGGATGATCAGGTCCGGCTGGAAGTCCGCCAGTTCGGCCATTGCCTGAATCGGTTCGATCAGGGTGCGTGTGACAATCCCGGCGCTGTTGAGCAGGCGCTCGGTGTGCAAGGCCTGGGCGCGCGAGTCGTCGATGATCAGCACTTTATAAGGCTCGTACTGGGCGACGCAGGTCAGCACTTCGATTTTTTCCAGCAGGCTCGAGGCTTCGAGCGTGCCGGTGAGGAATTCCTGGCCACCGGCGCGCACGGCGGCGAGGCGGGTCGGGGTGTCGGTTTCGTGCAGGCTGAAGAACAGCAGCGGCAGGGGTTCTTCGAGGCCGACCTGAGCTTCGGCGGCGAGTTTCAGGCCGATGCCGGGGCCACTGAAATCCACGTCCATGACAATCGCCGCGGGCAAGCGCTCGACCATCGACGAGCGAAACGCCGCCACGCTGTCCAGTGCCTGTGCGCTCAGGCCAAAGAATTCGAGCTGCTTGGCCAGGCGTTCGGCGCGGTCGTGATCCTGCAACATTACGTAGATCGGCTTGCGCAGCGGCGGCAGGAAGGTCTGATCGAGTTGGTCACCATGGCGCAGGCCGGTGCGCGACAAGCGCTGCATCAACCGATTGAGATCGGTGATCAGGCCGCTGCTGAGACGGCCACGGTTGGCATCCACCGCTTGCAGCGACTGGCTGATGTGATGCGCCAACTGAGTGTGTTCCGGCTGTTCGAAACGCTCGGCAAAACGCAGCAGACGCAGATTCGCCTCGCTCAGTTCGGCGAGATCGACGGTGGACCACTCACTGCGTTGCAGGCGCTGCCATATCTCAAGAATCTGACGTGCCTGATGAATTACCCGCTGGGCAAAGTGGTGCTTGAGACGCTCACGGCTGGGGTCTTCTGGCTCGGTCATATCCTGACTACTAGTTAGGGTGCATGCTGAGATCGACTGGTGGCTCTATGCTAGCACCTCTTTTCCCTTAGACGAGTGTCGTACGTCAATAATCTGCTGGACGACACGATTCAGTTTCTGACCGGGTGGTTTTGTTTTTGTATCCGATTTTGGCCAAGTGCCCGCATGCTGGGGTTTTGCGAGCAATCCTGCCAGCGCTGTCGACATTTCACCGGCCTTGATGGGCGGCGTCTGACAGCGCTTTCTGATTTTTCTTCTGCGCGCTTTCACCGGCCCGGTTGGCTGGTACGGTTCAGGGATTCCCCTAGTTGCCGTCCATCCGCCATGAGCCAATGTTTCACCGAACTCGGCAGTGATGCCCAGCGCCTCAATCACAACATCACGCCCATCGACGACTGCGCCTGCGGCGAAGAGTTGTTGTATGGCGAGCGGGTGCAAGTGACAGAGGTGCCAGTGCTGACCTGCACTGGTCTATGGCGTATCTATCAGCGCGAAGCCGAAAATATCGTTGCGCCAGACGGCGTTCTGATTGCCGATCCTGTGGAGCGTAATCAGGTAATTAATGCGGCCTATGCCCGATTGTGGTTGCAGGATTCTCGTTTTCAATGGGCAGGTTTAGCGGCGTTTGCCTCAAAACAGGTCGGTTGTGGATTGCTGCATGCTTCAAACACTGTCGATCTCATAGGGCAGCAGCGGGACCGCTCGAAGGGCTGGACCAGCTGCGCGCAGGCTTGATGATCAATCTGGACAGCGAAGTCCTGGCGCAGATCAAACAGGGTGAATGGTGCCTGATCAAAGCCGAAGCCGACTACGGCTACTGGCAGGGCGCCGAAGCGGTGTTCCAACAGGCCGTGCTCGAGCTTATGAACAACCCTCCCGAGCAGCCAACCCGCACTGCGCGAATCTTTCGTCTGGTCGACAGCGTGACCGGCGAGCCTTTGCCTGGGCAGGCCTACATCGCCACGATCGATGGAATACCCAGTCAGCGCCGAACTGACGCCCAAGGCATTGCACATCTGTTTACCGACGACCAAGTGCGGCAGCTTTCGCTGCGCATCTTCAACGTCTGAAAGCTGCGTCTATCCTTTCGTTCGCGACGTCCTTCGCTTGTTTTGCGCCAGTGCCGCGATAGCGGGTGCCCGGCCTTGGCACGTTGTTGTATGGTTGTGGTCGAACCGTTGAACCCAAGTGATTGAAAGGATATCGCCATGCTGGACTGGAAAAACCGCGCGGGCAGCGCGCCTGAACGTGCCGCCGAGCCCAAGTCGGCCACCCGCAGCTATGTCGGCGGGCTGCTGTTCAGCCGGGCGCTGGCCACAGTGGTCGGTCTGTATTTGCTGGTCACCATCGCGCTGGGCTGGTACTGGAGCCAGGAACCGGAGCTGTTTCCGGTGGCGCAGAACGCCCAGGTCGCTGCCGAGAAAGAAGGCAAGCAAATGGTGGTCGGCTACACCACGGTCGAAACCCTGAAGACCGTTGCCGGTACCTTGCTCAACAAGCCGGGCGGTTACATTTCCAATGATCGTTTCCCGCCGGGCCTGTGGATGGACAACACGCCGAGCTGGGAATACGGCGTGCTGGTGCAGGTGCGTGACCTGACCCGCGCCCTGCGCAAGGATTTCGCCCGTTCGCAATCGCAGTCGGCCGAAGACGCCGATCTGGCCAAGGCCGAACCGCGCTTCAACTTCGACAACAAGAGCTGGGTGCTGCCATCCAGCGAGTCGGAATACCAGGAAGGCATCAACTCCCTGAGCCGCTATCAGTCGCGCTTGTCGGATCCGAACCAGAAAAACGCGCTGTTCTACGCGCGCGCCGACAACCTCAACAACTGGCTGGGCGATGTCGGAACCCGTCTCGGTTCGCTGTCGCAACGCCTGTCGGCCAGTGTCGGTCGGGTCAAGCTCAATACTGCGCTGAAGACCGAAGTTCCGGCGGTCGGCGAAGTGCCGCAGGTTGACGAAGAAGTCGTGGAAACCCCGTGGATGCAGATCGACAACGTGTTCTACGAAGCACGCGGTCAGGCCTGGGCGCTGTCGCATCTGCTGCGTGCCATCGAGGTCGACTTCGCCGATGTGCTGGCGAAGAAGAACGCCACCGTCAGCGTGCGCCAGATCATCCGTGAACTGGAGGCTTCGCAAGAGCCGGTGTGGAGCCCGATGATCCTCAATGGCAGCGGTTTCGGCGTGTTGGCCAACCACTCGCTGGTCATGGCCAACTACATTTCCCGGGCCAACGCTGCGGTGATCGACTTGCGTCAACTGCTCAATCAGGGCTGATACGTGAGCCAGAGCACAAGAGAGGCGGCCCATCGCGCCGCCTCGGACGCCGAACAGATCGCCTGGGTCGACGAGCAGGACAACCTGCTCGGCGCGCTGGTGCGCTCCGATCTGCGCGAGCGCGGGCTGATTGGCCGTGGCACCTACATCATGCTGTTCAATTCCGCCGGTGAGCTGTGCGTGCACCGGCGCACGTTGAGCAAGGCGATTTACCCCGGCTACTGGGATGTTGCCGCAGGCGGCATGGTCCAGGCTGACGAAAGCTACGCCGAGTCGGCGGCGCGCGAGCTTGCGGAAGAGTTGGGCGTCAGCGGCGTCGAACTCACCGCTCACGATCACTTCTACTTCGAAGACACCGGCAACCGCCTGTGGTGTTCGGCGTTTTCCGCCGTGTGGGACGGGCCGCTGAAACTGCAGCCGGAAGAAGTCCTCGAAGCGCGATTCATCCCCGTCGAACAGGTCATGCGCGAAATCAGCGAAAAGCCTTATTGCCCGGACTCTCTGGCCGCGCTGAAGCGCTATCTCAAGGCGCAGCAAAGCGACGTCGCAAAGAACACATGAATTGGCGCCGATTGGCACTTAGCAATCGCGATTTTTGCCGTTACACTGCGCGACCTTTTCAAACTGCACCGGATAGCTTGAGGTTGGCCTGCAGATTTTGTAGGAGCTGACGAGTGCAACGAGGCTGCGATCTCTTGATCCTGATCTTTTAAAAAACAAGATCAAAAGATCGCAGCCTTGTTGCACTCGTCAGCTCCTACAGATTCAGTCCAGCGTTCAAAGTTTCCGATGCAGTAGCGCTGCCCCTGCCTGAGTGGGGCTTCGCGGTCGCTGACCTTGCCCAAGGTTGCGATCAGTCTTTGTCCTCCCGAGAGGATTGCCGGTGGCCAAGAAAGCCGCATCCTTCGCCGCCCTGGGCGGCCTGGTATTTTCCACCGACGCAGGTCGTCATTGCCCGGAATGCAGCAAGCCGGTGGACGCCTGTATCTGCAAACAAACCGTGATCCCGGCCGGTGACGGCATTGCCCGCGTGCGTCGCGAAAGCAAAGGGCGTGGCGGCAAGACGGTGACCACCATCACCGGCGTGCCCCTGGCCGAAGACGCGCTCAAGGAGCTGGCGACGACGTTGAAGAAACGTTGTGGCACCGGCGGGGCGTTGAAGGACGGCATCATCGAAATCCAGGGCGATCACGTCGAGCTACTCTTGGCAGAGCTGGTCAAGCACGGTTTCAAAGCGAAGAAGTCCGGCGGCTAGCAGCCTCTGTGAAACCCTCCGGCGGCTTGATCCGGCTTCGAGTGTTCTCGGATCCGGCGTCGTCGCCATGGTTTTCACAGAGCCTGTTCATGACCGGTTTCTAAACTCCACGCAGTCAGTGCGGTCTACCGCCGCACTGACGAACCGTCATTTTCATTCTTTAGACTGCGCCGGCCTGAACGTCAGGCGACGCACTCTGACTTCTTTATAGGGGACTTCGATGTCCGTACGACGCACACGTAAAGACGATGGCAGCCAATGGACAGTTGCGGACAGCCGCAGCGTTTACGGGATTCGCCATTGGGGGGCCGGGTATTTCGCGATCAATGAAGCCGGTCGCGTCGAAGTACGTCCGAACGGCCCGAGCAGCTCGCCTATCGACCTGTTCGAACAAGTCGACCAACTGCGCAAGAGCGGTTTGTCCTTGCCGCTGCTGGTGCGGTTCCCCGACATCCTGCAAGACCGTGTCCGTCAGTTGACCGGCGCTTTCGATTCGAACATCGAGCGCCTGGAATACCAGAGCAAATACACCGCGCTGTACCCGATCAAGGTCAACCAGCAGGAAGCGGTGATCGAGAACATCATCGCCACCCAGAACGTCTCCATCGGTCTGGAAGCCGGCTCCAAGCCTGAGCTGCTGGCGGTGCTGGCGCTGGCGCCGAAGGGCGGCACCATCGTCTGCAACGGTTACAAGGACCGCGAGTTCATCCGCCTGGCGCTGATGGGGCAGAAGCTCGGCCACAACGTGTTCATCGTCATCGAGAAAGAATCCGAAGTCGGCCTGGTGATCGAAGAAGCCGCCTCGCTGAAGGTCAAGCCGCAGGTGGGGCTGCGCGTGCGCCTGTCGTCGCTGGCCTCGTCGAAATGGGCGGACACCGGTGGCGAGAAATCCAAATTCGGTCTGTCGGCGGCGCAACTGCTGTCGGTGGTCGAGCGTTTCCGTGGCGCCGGCCTCGATCAGGGCATCCGCCTGCTGCACTTCCACATGGGTTCGCAGATCGCCAACCTCGCTGACTATCAGCACGGTTTCAAGGAAGCGATCCGTTACTACGGCGAATTGCGCAACCTCGGTCTGCCGGTGGATCACATCGACGTCGGCGGCGGCCTCGGTGTCGACTACGACGGTACCCACTCGCGCAACGCCAGTTCGATCAACTACGACATGGACGATTACGCCGGTGTCGTGGTCGGCATGCTCAAGGAATTCTGCGACGCGCAGAGCCTGCCGCATCCGCACATCTTCTCCGAAAGCGGCCGCTCGCTGACCGCGCACCACGCAATGCTGGTGGTGCAGGTCACCGACGTCGAGAAACACAATGACGAAATCCCGCTGATCGAGAACAAGGAAAGCCTGCCGGAAACCGTGCAGTGGCTGGTCGATCTGCTCGGCCCGACCGACATCGAAATGGTCACCGAAACCTACTGGCGCGCCACCCACTACATGAGCGACGTGGCCGCGCAGTATGCCGATGGCAAGCTGACCCTGGCGGAAAAAGCCCTGGCCGAGCAATGCTACTTCGCCGTGTGCCGTCGCCTGCACAACTCGCTGAAGGCGCGTCAGCGTTCGCACCGCCAGGTGCTCGACGAACTCAACGACAAGCTGGCCGACAAGTACATCTGCAACTTCTCGGTGTTCCAGAGCCTGCCGGACACCTGGGCGATCGATCAGGTGCTGCCGATCATCCCGCTGCATCGCCTCGACGAAGAGCCGCTGCGCCGTGCGGTGCTGCAGGATCTGACCTGCGACTCCGACGGCAAGATCAACCAGTACGTCGACGAGCAGAGCATCGAAACCAGCCTGCCGGTGCACGCGTTGAATGAAGGCGAAGATTACCTGCTGGGCGTGTTCCTGGTCGGCGCCTATCAGGAAATCCTCGGCGACATGCACAACCTGTTCGGTGACACCGACTCGGTGAACATCTACCAGAACGCCGATGGCAGCGTGTACCACGCCGGTATCGAGACCCACGACACCATCGAAGACATGCTGCGTTACGTGCACTTGTCGCCGGAAGAACTGATGACTCACTACCGCGACAAGTGCGCCAGTGCCCGCATCAGTGCCAGCGAGCGCACGCAGTTCCTCGATGCCTTGCGTCTGGGCTTGACCCGCTCTTCCTATCTGTCTTCCTGAGACTCGATAGCGTTCCGGCCGGGTTGTCTGATTTTTTTCCGCAAGCTGTGGAAAAATCGGACAACCCGGTGGGACATCTCCTGAATTTTTCACGAAAACCTGTGCTGTCACGGTCAGCAAACTCCTCTGGTCTGCTTTTCGCGTAGGTCATTTCCTAAGTTGTAC
Organism: Pseudomonas sp. Sample_9; assembly: GCF_004307535.1. Lineage (NCBI taxonomy): Bacteria > Pseudomonadati > Pseudomonadota > Gammaproteobacteria > Pseudomonadales > Pseudomonadaceae > Pseudomonas > Pseudomonas sp. Sample_9. Next base: position 12,446 of record NZ_RAZO01000170.1, on the reverse strand, counting down.
TTCGCCTCTCTACTCGGCCATGCCTCTCGGCGAGAATCCCCGGCCGCCCCTCCTGTAGAGATCCGCCCATGTTCGATCCAGTCAACGAGCCGTCGTTTCGTCTCGATGTAGCGGGCCTGTCCGACCCCTTCGAAGTTCTCGCCTTTACCGGAAGGGAAGCGCTCAGCGAACCCTTCGCCTTCGAGATCGATGTGGTGATCGACGATCCGCATCTGGATCTTGCCGGCCTGCTGCATCGTTCTGCGTTCCTGTGCTTCGGCCCGCCCGGCCAGGGTGTGCACGGGCAATTGCACAGCCTTGTCCAGCATGAACACAGCCTTGGCCTGCGCTTGAGTCGAGTGCGTCTCGCGCCGAAGCTCGGCTGCCTTGATCTGCGTTTGAGCCAGCGCATTTTCAGCGGCCGCTCTGTGCCGCAGATCATCGAACAGGTGCTGCGCGAACATGGCATTGTCGGCCTGCAACGACGTTACGAGCTGCACAGCGACTACCCGCCCCGCACCTTCTGCACGCAATATCGCGAGTCCGATATGCAACTGCTCCAGCGCCTGTGCGCAGAGGCACGCATTCACTATTACTTCGAACATCACCCCGACAGGCACTGCCTGGTGTTCGGCGACGATCCGACGCGGTTGCCGCAGGCAGAGGTGGCGCGTTATGAAACCGAACAGCAGGGCGATTGCGTCGCACCGGCCGTACGCCAATGGCAACTGCACGAAGACTCGCAGGCCAGCCAGCGAGGCCCCAATGCCGAAGGCCACAGCGATCTGCCCGCCCTGCGCAGTGGTCAGTGGTTGCCGCTGGACGACCATCCCTTCATCGAATGCAACCGCCCATGGTTGCTGACCCGCATCGAACACCGTGGCGATCAATCACTCGAGCCGCCCTATGGCAATCGCCTGTTCGCGGCCACGCGCTTGCCAGCCTGTGCGCCTGCCGAGACGCAACCCAAGCAACGCATGCACAGCCTGCAGCGTGCCTGGGTGGTTTCGGTCGACGAAGCGCAACCTGATCGCTCGCGGCCGGTGGCGGTGCAATTCGACTGGCTCTATCAAGGCGAGGGCGCAGCGCCCAGCCATTGCTGGCTGCCGCTCGCGCCGACCCTGAACGATTTGCCTTCGGCGGCGCTGGCCGATGGCGTGGAGGTCGTGGTGAGTTTCCTTGAAGGCGATCCTGATCAGCCAATGGTCAGTGGCGTTCTGCAACTCCCGGCGCTGGCAGAGGATGCGATCGAGGATGACCCGCCGTCACCGCTGCCCGAGCCGCTGGTCAGTGATGGCCTGCTGCAACTGTTGCAGTCTGGCGAGCCGTTGCTGCTGCTGTGCCTGATGCCGGGCGGTGGCAGCTTCAACCACTGCGCCGAGTCCGTGTGCAGTTGCCGGCTGCTCACCGCGCTCGATCAGAGCAGCGCACGATGAGCGGCGCGGCGCTTGAGCCCATGGCGCAATGGCTGTTGCTCGATACCCCGGACGCGGCACGCGCCCTGCTGACCTTGCGCCAGGGCTTTGCCGATGTGCAGCGGCACCGGTTGTTCGACGGCACCGAATTTCAACCGGTCAGTGAGCACGGACCGGTTCTCGTCGATTTGCGCGAGAGCCCGGCATTGACCGCCTTGTGTCTACGCGACCCGGACACCTGGCGCGGCCTGTTGCTGAGCTGCGAAATACCGGCGCAGCAACTGCTCAGCCACTTGCAGCGCATGCTTACCGTCTCGTTCGGTTTGAATCATCGGGCCTTGCTCAGCTATTACAATCGCCAGACCGCCAGTTATTTCTTCGACGCCTGTGACGCCACGCAGCTGAGTCGCTGGCTCGGGCCGATCCGCCAGTTGCGCTGGTTTGGCGGCACCTGGGCCGACCGCGCCATCGGCAGTCAGGGCTGGCAACAGCTGCGCAATCCCGGCCTGCTCGTCGAGCCGCTGGGCATTGAAGAAAGCCTGACCCGGCGCCAGCGCGAGCGCTTGCAAACCTGTCTGCTGGAGCAGCACATCTGGCGCTGGTGCCAGTCTCTGAGCGTTGATTACCAGACGATCGCTGTGCACGTACAACAAGGCCTGGCGCTGGGTTTCAGTGATCGCGCTGTGCTGGATGGCTGGCTGTGGCTGCGCCTGCTCAATCCGCGCGCCGTGCTGGTCGTGCCGCCGGCTGGTCTGACCCAGCCGGAACGGCTCGACTTTCTGCGTCGGCAATGGGGCGCGGCGGAGTGACTGATGCCGTCAGTGAGCCTTGCCGCTGAACCAGCCATCGCTGCGTTTCAGCCACAGGGCTTGCGCGCCAAGGGTTAAGCTGCGCAAGACCATGAACAGCAGAAAAGATATCCACAGGCCGTGATTGCCCAAGGTCTGCAAAAACCAGGCGAACGGCAGCAACAGCAGCACCGTCAGCAGCATGCCGTTGCGCATTTCCCGCGCACGGGTGGCGCCGATGAACAGGCCGTCGAGCAGGTAACTCCACACCGCAATCAGCGGCAGCACGGCGAGGTAGGGCAGGTAGTCGAATGCGGTGTCGCGCACGCTCTGAATGTCGGTCTGCATCTCGATGAACAGGTGCCCGGCGAGCAGAAACAGCACAGCGAATCCGAGGCTGGCGATCAGCGACCAGCCGCCGGCCACCACAAGCGATCGACGCAAGGCCAGGCGATCCCGGGCGCCGATGGCATGCCCGCACAAGGCTTCAACGGCGTGCGCCAGTCCGTCCAGTGCATGGGCCGTTAGCAGCAGGCCGTTGAGCAGCAGCGCATTGGCCGCCACAGTCGCATCGCCGAGCCGCGCGCCCTGTACGGTGATCAGGAAGAACACCGATTGCAGGGCGAGGCTGCGGATGAAAATGTCACGGTTGACCGCCAGCAGCGGGCGCCAACTCTGCCAGACTTTCAACGCCGACCAGATGATCTGCCCCGGATAGGCGCGCAACGCCGTGCGTGTCAGCCATAGGCCGAGCAGGGCGCCGCTCCATTCGGCGATTACCGAAGCGCGCGCCGAGCCGACCACGCCCCAGTCAAGGCCGATGACAAACCACAGATTGAGCACAATGTTGATCAGGTTGGTGCTCAGCAGAATCGCCAGCGGCGCCCGCGCGTTCTGCGTGCCAAGGAACCAGCCGACCAGCGCATACGTCGCCAGCGCTGCGGGCAGGCCAAACAGACGCGTGTGGAAAAACTCCCGGGTCAGCTGATCCAGTTCAGCCGACGGTTGCATGAAGTGCAGGGCTACGCCGCTGAGCGGCACGCCAAGAGTGCCGAGCACGACGGCCAGCCCCATCGCCAGCAGCAGGCCCTGCAAGAGAATCTGCCGCAACGCCGCGCCATCGCTGCGCCCGGCAGCCTGCGCGGCAAAACCGGTGGTGCCCATGCGCAGAAAACCCATCGCCCAGGCGAGAAAGGTGTACAGACTGGCGCCGACCGCCACCGCGCCGAGTTGATGGGCATGCGGCAGATGGCCGATGACAGTGCTGTCGACCAGCGCCACCAGCGGCACGGAGATATTGGAAAGAATCATCGGCGCGGCGAGCGCCCAGACCTTGCGGTGAGTCGGGCGGTCGCGCCAGTCGGTAATCAGAGAGGACATGCAGGCTCCTTGGGGGAGCGGGGATTGTAGCGGCAGAAACACCCTCATCGGAACGCCGCCCGCCCAGCCCTCTCCCAGAGGGAGAGGGGGCCGATCTTCGTCGCTCTCAAGCGTGAGTTCGACTCGATATTCCAGGTCGGTGGAGAATTTCAAAGCAACGCGGTCAGCTCCCTCTCCCTCTGGGAGAGGGCTGGGGTGAGGGGCTTTTGAAGCGCTAGTGAATAATCCAGCTCAACAACCACAACCCCAGCAGCAACCAGATGATCCCGGCAATGATCGACGCGTTCATGAACGCCCTGATCGCCGACCACAGCAGCATCAGGCCAACAATCAGGGCGATGATGCTGATGATCGAAGTGTCCATCCCCAGCGTCTGCGCCAGGCCGTCGACAAAGTTGCTGCCGGCATTGCTGAGCATGTTGAACAGGCCACTGAGGCCATCGACGATAAAACGGATGACCGAACCGAGTGCCTGGCCGAGCCATTCGAAAAAGCTTTCTACGCGCATGTGTGCATCCCGATGAAAGAGCTGAGCCTTGGGCCACACCGAGGGCGGCCGAGTTCCCTGCATGATAGAGGTTTGCCCGGATCCTGTGTGGGAGCGAGCCTGCTCGCGAAGGGGGCGTGTCAGGCAAATCCGGTCTGGATGATCCATCGCTTTCGCGAGCAGGCTCGCTCCCACAATAGATCATCTGCGCTGCTTGCCTTCAGCCCGCATCCCCCCGAAGCTATGCGTCTTCAGGAGAGCCCGATGAACCTTGTAGAACTGACCGAACGCCTGCACGCCATTCGTGACCGCAATGACTGGCGGCAATTTCACAGCCCGAAAAACCTCGCCATGGCCGCCAGCGTGGAAATGGCCGAGCTGGTGGAAATCTTCCAGTGGCTGACAGAAGACCAGTCGCGCAAGTTGTCGGCGGAAAAACTCGCGCATGCCGGGCAGGAAGTCGGCGACATCGTCTTGTACTTGTTGCTGCTGTGCAGCGAACTGGGTCTGGACATGAATGAAGTGGTGCGCGCCAAGCTCGCCGACAGCGAACGGCGGTTCAGCTGATGAGCGACCGTCATTTCGATCAGTTGGCCACGCGCTTCGCCGAAAAAATCTACGGCGGCGCCAAAGGCGCGATTCGCCTCGCGGTATTGCAGGCCGATCTGACCGAGGCTTTGCCGGATCGTCCGCTGCGCGTGCTGGATATCGGCGGGGGCCTTGGGCACATGTCGCTGTGGCTGGCCGAGCGCGGCCATGACGTCACCTTCACCGAGCCGGCCGAACCGATGCTCGAGGGTGCGCGCCAGCGTTTTGCCGAGGCCGGACACTTCGCGACATTCATTCAGGCGCCGTGGCAGGAACTGCCCGGTCAGCTCACCGAGCCCTACGATCTGGTGATCTGCCACGCCGTGCTGGAATGGCTCGCCGAGCCCCACGCGATCCTGCCGGTGCTGCATCAACTGACCAAGCCCGGCGGCTGCCTGTCACTGGCGTTCTACAACCGTGATGCGCTGATTTATCGCAATCTGCTCAAGGGCCACTTCAAGAAAATGCGCAAGAACGTCATGGCCGGCGAGAAGCAGAGCCTGACCCCGCAACAGCCCCTCGACCCACGGGAATTGGCAACGCAACTCGCCGGAATGTGGCAGGTCGAAAGTCAGAGCGGCGTACGGGTATTTCACGATTACATGCCGGTGGAATTCCAGGCCCGCGCCGAACTGGCGGACTTGCTGGAAATGGAACTCGCGCACCGTCGTCACCCAGGCTTCGCCGGGCTTGGGCGTTACTTGCACTGGATCTGCCGGCCGATCTGAGCGGAGCGCGACATGAAAGCTCGATGCGGGTTATTGCTGATAAGTCTGGGGTTGGCCGCTTGCCAGGGCAGCAACCCCTACGTTGCCCAGTCACGGCCGTTGCCGCCGGCACCGCCGCAAGCCGCCACCACCTTCGACCGCAGCGCCTACCCGGCGCCGCCGCGGGATTACGGGCGCTACCGCAATTGGGCCTGGCGCGACGGACAGTTGCCGCCGGGCACGGCGTGGGCTGACTCGGCGCAAGTGGCCGAGGCGGTCAGCAACGCCCTCGACCAACGCGGCTTGCGGCCGATGCGCGACAACCGCCCGGCTGACCTGCTGGTCAGCGCCGACCTGCGTCTGGAAACCCGTCTGCGCCAGGTCCGCGACGACTACGGCTACTACGGCGGATACGGCGGCTATGATCGTTATGGTCGCGGTTACGGCATGTACAACAGCGTGCCGGTCATGCGCACTTATCAGGAGCAGGTCGTGGTGGTGCGGGTCGATCTGTTCGATGCCGGCAACGGCCAGCCGGTGTGGAGCGCCAGCGCCGAAACCGGCACCCAGGGCAATCAGATCGAACGCGCCGATGCGATCCGCGAGGCTGTGGAAAAAGCCATGGCGGCGTATCCTCCCAGCTGACGTCGTGTCAGCAGGTTCATGTCTTCACCCGGAGAAAAATCATGTTCCGCCGTCTCGCTCTACTCGCTGTTGCCGCGCTGCTCAGTGCCTGCGCCGCCAATCAGGTCAACCACGATTTCGACGCCAGCCGCGACTTTGCCGCTTATCGCAGCTGGAGCTGGAAAGACCCGGCCCTGCAATATCGCCCCGATGATCCGCGCATCAAGAGCGACCTCACCGAACAGCGCATCCGCCAGGCGGTGTCCGATCAACTCGATCAGCGCGGTTTGCGCCCGGCTGCCGGCGGCGGCAAAGGTGATCTGAGCGTGCAGACCTACCTGATCGTCGAGGACCGGCAGCAGCAGGTGACGACCAATTACGGCGGCGGTTGGGGCGGCCCGTGGAACGGCTACTGGGGCGCACCGATGTACAACGAAACGCGCAACATCACCTACAAGGTCGCGACCATTCAGATCGACCTGCTTGACGGCAAGGACGGCAAACTGGTCTGGCGTGGCAGCGATGAACAGATGCTCAGTAACCGCCCGAACCCGGCCGATCGCAGCAATGCCATTCGCGAAACCGTCGCAAGGATTCTGGCCAACTATCCACCGCGTTGAACCGCTCTGAACCGTCCCTGTGGGAGCGAGCCTGCTCGCGAAGGCGGTGTGTCATAGAGCATTGAATCCTCTGGCACGACGCTTTCGCGAGCAGGCTCGCTCCCACAGTGGCGGTGGTGACAGGAATGGCGCGACGCCAGCACTCTCGACCGACCGCGTCTACACTCTTTTTCATTAACGGAGGTAGCGCTCGGCACTGCGCCGGCAAAGGAGTGCGCCATGTCGCCAGGATCGCAAGGCAACGGCCCGGCCCGGCAACGCGGGGCGATCGGCTTGATGGCGGCCGCCACCCTGAGTCTGGCGCTGGTGATGATGTTGCTGGTGGTCGACAGCGGTCGCTTGTACATGGAACAGCGCAAATTGCAGCGGGTGGTGGATACCGCCGCCCTCGAAGCGGTCAGTCGCGGCGGCAACTGCCTGCCCGGGCTGACCGCCGCCAGTTATGCCGGGCAAAGTGCGCTGCGCAATGGCTACGTGGTGGATGCCGCCAATACGCTCGCGACCACCTGCGGCACACTGGCCACCGCTGCCAGCGGTTTGCGCAGTTTCACTGTCGATGCCACGCAATCAAGCGCAGTCAAAGTCGCTGCCAGTCGTACGGTCACCAGCAGTTTTGCTGGCGGTGTGCAGGCGCTGTTCAGCGCCACGCCGGTCAGCCTCAACACCACACTCAATGCTTCGGCAGTCGCGGCCAAACCGCAGCCGACCGTCGCCCAACTGAATATTCACAGCACCCTCGCCAGCATCGACACGGCGCAGTCGAACATCCTCAATCCGCTGTTTTCCGGGTTGCTCGGCGGCAACGTCAACCTCACGGCGGTGGGCTGGGACGGCTTGCTGCACACCGATATCAACCTGCTCAAATACCTCGATCAACTGGCCATCGACCTCAACGTCGGTGCCGGCAACTACACGCAATTGCTCAACACCCAAGCGACCGTGACGCAGTTGATTCAGGCCGCCGCGACGGTAGTGCAACTCAACGGTGCGACCGCGCAAGTGGTCACCGCGCTGGGCCAGTTGCAGGCCGCCGCCATCAATGCGGCGCCGGTCAGACTCGGCGAGATCCTGCAGCTGCAAACCGGCACCACGGCGGCGGGGCTGGATGCCAATCTGCAATTGCTGCAACTGGTGCAAGGCGTGGTGCAACTGGCCAACAGCAAAAGCGCGGTGGCGGCGACCTTGCCGGTCAACGTGCTGGGGCTGGCCGGTGTCACGGTGCGGGTCAAGGTGATCGAGCCGCCACAGTTCTCGGCGATCGGCGACCCGGCGCGGGCCAAGGCCGATCCTTTGGGACCGGACCGGATATATGTGCGCACTGCGCAGATTCGCACGATGTTATCCGTCAACCTGCCAGTGTTGTCGGGAGTGACAGGGCTAACGAACGCGGTGCTGGGATTGGTCGGTACGCTGACGCCGACGCTCAATGCGCTGTTGAGCCTGAATCTGGTGGACACGCTCAATTCAGTGTTCTGCCTGCTGGGTGCCGGCTGCCAACAGCTCGATCCGAAGCTGCTGCCCTCACCGCAGATCGACATCGCGCTGGATGCCGGCGGGGCGAAAAGCTATGTCACCGATTACCGCTGCCCGACCGACGACAACGGCAGCAAAAGCCTTACCGCCGCCACCACAACCTCGCTGGCTGATCTCAAGCTCGGCAAGATCGATCCTGTCGCAGCGTTCTCTTCAGTCGCCGAACCAACGGTGGCGCCCTTGCCGCTGGTCGATCTCGGCATCATCACTTGCCACAGGATTCTCGGCATCGGCAGTTGCGATGCCGCCTCCCACGTGCAATACGGCGCCGGCGGCATCGCCATCAAACTCGACACCAGCGTCGCGCAGACCACGCAGAATCTGCTGTTCTCCAGCACCACACCCTTCGCCACCCCGGCCAATCTGAAACTGCCGCCGAGCCTGCTACCGGCCGCGCCGACCAGCAACATCGTCGGCAGCCTGGCGAACACCCTGTCGGGCATCAACCTGATCGTCTACAAACCCGTGGGCAGCAACCCGCTGGGCGCTGTCGTCACCGGTGTGGCTTCGTTGATCAGCGACGTCAGCAACCGCTTGTTGCCAGTGGTCACCGGTTTGATCAGCCCATTGCTCGACCCGTTGTTGAACAATTTGCTCAAAGGCCTGGGCATCAATCTGATGAACACCGAGGTGGGCGCCAACATGACCTGCGGGCAGACCGGCAAGGCCTATCTGGTGATCTGATCATCCGTGGCAATCGGCAATTCGATGCAGAACCGCGCGCCCTCCGTGGAGTTGCGCACGCTCAACTGGCCGCCCATGTTGGCGATGATGCCGTAGCTCACCGACAGGCCCAGACCGGTGCCGACGCCAATCGGCTTGGTGGTGAAGAACGGCTCGAAAATCCGCTCGAGCAAACGCGGATCGATACCGCCGCCATTGTCCTCGACCCACAGCCGCACGCTTTCCTCGTCGCGCTCGGCGTAGATCGAAATCCACGGTTTGAACGCTGTGTCGTTGTCGCGTTTGCCAAGCAGGGCGTCGCGGGCGTTGACCATCAGATTGATCAGCACCTGCTCCAACTGATCGACGTAGCCGCGCACCTGCGCCTCGAAACCGGTCTCGCTGATGCGCAGATCGACACCTTTGCCGCGCATGCCTTCGGCCAGTAGCGACAGGGTGCCTTCGATGGCCTGGGCCGGGTTGAACAACTGTTGTTCGATTTCCGAGCGCCGGCCGAATACACGCATGTGGTCGACCACCTTCGCTGCGCGTTGAACCTGAGCGTCGATGCGGTTGAGTTTGTCGGTCAGATAATCGACCTGCACATCACCGTTGCCGAGGCGCTTGAGCACGTTGACGATGGCCATGCGCATGACGTTCAGCGGCTGGTTGATTTCGTGGGCAAGGCCGGTGGCCATTTCGCCGAGGGTGGCCATTTTCGCGCTTTGGGTGAGTTGCTGTTGCGAGCGGCGCACCTCGGTGTTGTCGCGGCCAACCGCTTGCACTTCGATCAACTGTCCCTGCTCATCGAACACGCCGCGATCCGACCAGACCCACCAGGCGTGTTCGCGTCCGGGCAATTGCAGGCTGATTTCCGCTGTACTCACTGGCTGTTGCGGCGTCAGTTGGCTCAAGCGCTGAACGAACGCTGCGCGCTGTTCATCGGACATCCAGCCACCCAGATCAACCCCGGGCAGTTGTTCCGGGGTGCATTCCAGATAAGTCGCCAACGGTCGGTTGCCAAAGATCAGCGTCAGGTCAGGGCGATAACGGCAGATCATCGCCGGCGAGTCCTCGACCAGAATCCGGTAGCGCTCTTCGCTTTGCCGCACCTGCTCGGCGGCAAGCGTCGCGTCGGTGACGTCCAGCCACAGGCCCACCGCCTCGACCGGCAACCCGAGATCATTGCGCAGCAGTTTTGCCTCATCGAGCAGCCAGTGGTACTCGCCACGGTTGTCGCGCAGGCGATAACGCGCACGCACCGAACCTTCGCGCAGCAACTGGCGGTTGCGCTGGAAATACAGTTCACGGTCGTCGGGATGGACGTGCTCGACCAGTGTTGCTGCATCGCAATCTTCCAGCGTCCAGCCCAGCAAGGGTTGCAGGCTGGCGCTGAAAAACGCCGGGATCAGTGCACCTTCTGCATAGCGCTGCACGTAGATCACTGCCGGCGAACTGGCAATCAGATTGTCCAGCCGCGCATGGGCGGCAGCGGCGCGCTGTTGTTGATTCTGGATGTCGCTGATATCGAGCATGAACCCGACCAGACGCCGATGCTCACCGGTGCCGCTGACCTGGCCCTGAATCCGGTACCACGTCGCTGCTGCGCCGGCCTCCGCGCGGTGCAAACGCACGCTCAGGGTCAGCGCTTCTCCTTGCAGTTGCAGGGCGCGCAAACGGCTGCGCAACTCGTCGCGGTCGGCGGGATGAAACAGCGACAGCCAGTCTTCTACCGGCAGCAGGCGATCGCTGAGATTCAGTGCCGAGGCCAGCGTCGGCGCCAGCGTAATCTGCTCTTCGGCACTGATTTCCCACCAGCCGGTGCCGAGCAGGTTTTGCAGGGAATCAAGACGCTCCATCGATTGCACATGGCGCTGCTCGCGCAAGCGGCTGAGCAGCGGTCCGGCCAGCGCGCCGGCCAGGGTCAGCCAGTCACGATCGGTCAGCCATGGCGCCACGTTGTCGACCGTATAAAACCCACAGAGCAGCCACGCGACCACGCCTTGATCATTGCTGTAGGGCACAGCGAACCCGTTGGCGTTGCCGAAGGTGGCCTGCAATCGCGAGTGTTCATAGCGGCCCTGCGGGCCGGCGAGGCGTTGCGGCGCGCTGCCGTTGAGGCTGTCCAGCGGCGTGCCCAGCGGCTGGCCGTCCTCCCACAATTGTGGAGCGTCATGGCCACGAAACTGTTGATGAATCTGCCAGCCCTGGGCCTGTTCATCCAGCAACGCCACGGCGAGGCAGGGGATATGCCAGCGCTGGGCGATGGCCTGCAATTGTTCGCCGAGTACCGTCGGCAGACGCGTCAGGCTGCACGTGCGCAGACGATCGCTGACCTGCGCGGCGAGGGTCTGGCAGGCGTCGCGATCGCGCGCTTGCTGACGTTCGAGCAACAGGTCGGCGATGTCGAGCATCTGCAACCGCCAGCCATCCTCCAGCGGCTGCACCCAGCCGCGCAGGTGCAGCGGCTGATCATTCAGGCCTCTGAAATCCAGATCGAGCAATTGCCCTTGCCAGTCTCGCGGCTGACCTTCGATGGTCAGCAGACTGTGCGGCAGCAGGTAGGCGCTGAGCGGCAGCGGCTGACCCTGAGGTTTGTGCTGGGCGAGCAAATGCCGCAGCGGGCCGGCGATTTGCAACACATCGCCGTTGCCATCCAGATAAAAATGCAGGCCGATCGGCGGCGCGCCGAGGTGGTCCGGCAAGTCGTGGGCTGCGACGGGGGCGCGCTTGAGCAAGCGCCCGAAAAGCTTATCGCCGGCGGTCAAAATTGCAGGCTCGAGCTGGCGGTCAGGTGCGTGGGCAGATTGGGCACCGTGCCAATGCCCGGGAGCACCAGAAACGGCATGATCTGATTGAGCTTGCTTACCGGGTAATTGACGCTGACGGTGAGGGTTCCGGTACCCGCGTCGTACGCTGAGCTGGTGTCCGTTCCGACGACCAGATTGAGTGCCGAGGGCAGCCATTGCAGTTGCTGGGTCAGCGCGGCATTGGCGGTGTTGACCACCACCGTCGAATAGTTCGGCGTGGTCGGGTCGACCGCAACGCTGCGGCGCACCGCCTCGGCAGTGGCCTGGTTGAACGATTGCATCATCACGAAGGGCAGGCCGTAGCTGACCAGCCCGTAAAACACTGCGAAAAAGATGATGAACACCAAGGCGAATTCGATCGCCACCGCACCTTTTTGCGACCTGCGAAAGCCGTTTTTCATGCGTGCGTCTACCCTGACAGTCACTGCGTAGTATCAGCATAGAATCAATCAGGCAAAACGGACGGCTTTCAGCGGATGCAGATTTCTCTCGTTCTGATCTGGCTGGCGATCTGCGCCGCGCAGGATGCCCGACAGCGGCGCATTTCCAACCTGTTGACCTTGGGCGCGGGCGCGCTGGCGCTGGTCTGGTTGCTGGCGACCGGCAGCACTTGGCTGGGCGCCGATGCGGGGCAGGGCGGCTGGGCTTGTCTGATCGCTTTGCTATTGACGCTGCCGGGTTATTTCCTCGGCCGCATGGGCGCTGGTGATGTGAAATTAATGACAGCCCTGGGTCTTGCGACGAACGGCGTGTTTGTTCTTGGTGCGTTTATCGGCGCGGGTGTGGCCAGCGTACTTTGGCTGCTGCTCGCGCCAAAAGTCTGGCCCCATATGGGTCAATGGCTTAGAGAGC
>NZ_RAZO01000030.1:0-8691 GCF_004307535.1 Pseudomonas sp. Sample_9 | reverse complement strand
TGAGCATTGTCAACAAACCCCCACCCAACAACTGTAAGAACGCATTAATCACAAAGCATTAATGCCAATGTGTCTCGGCCACTTCCTGCCGTTAATTGGCCGGGACTCATACTTTTGGTGGGTTATTTGCCTGTCATTAATGGCGCTTTTGCTTGGATCAGCTAGCTTGGAAATAGCGAAATAGTTGCATGTTCATAGCTGCCGAATGAGTAAGCCCTTCACAAGCAGATGCCGTCGGTTGTGCAGCAGGAAAGGGAGAGCCGTCATGAACAGTCGCGTCACCATGAGCCTCGCCGCGTTGCTGTTGCTCGGTGCGGTTTTTGTCGGTTACTGGGGGCTGGTGCTCAGTCGTCAGCCGGCCCCAGTTGCCGAGGCACCCGTCGCCCCTGCGACCAGCGTTGAACAGACTGTCGCGATTGCCGAAGACCAGACCCGCCAACCGGTGGTGGTGGTGCTCCACGATGTAGCGCCGTTCACGCCGTTGACCGCCGCCGATGTGACCGTGGAAAAACTGCGCAGCGCACCGGCCGGCAGCCTGACCAGCATCGAACAAGCAGTCGGCCGCACGCCTTGGCGCCACCTCAGCGCCGGCACCTGGCTGAATGACGAAAGCTTCCAGGCCGGCGGTGCGTTGGCGCGGATGATTCGCCGCGACGAGCGCGCACTGACCGTGGCCGTCGATGAAGTGATCGGTGCCGCCGGGCAGTTGCTGCCGGGCGATTACGTTGATGTGCTGCTGTATCTGCGCGAGGACGCGAGCAATCTGCAGCAGTCGGCGCAGATCGCCGTCCCGGCTTTGCGCGTGCTCGGGGTCGGCGATCAGTACGGCCTGACCAACGACGGCCAACCGGCGACGCCCAGCCTCAGCGCCGAAGAAAAAATCAAACAGGACCAACGCCGGATTGCAGCACGCACTGTGGTGCTGGCGGTGCCGGAACAACTGCTCAGCCGCCTGATGCTCGCCACTCAAGTCGGCACCTTGCGTCTCGCGGTGCGCAGCAGCGAAGAACAACGGCTGGCCAAATACTGGGCCGGCGAAGCGCAATCGCCCGCGCACCTGGATCGCGCCAACAGCCAGCTCTTCCAGTTCACTCAACTCGCTCTGGGCAGCGCGCAAAGAGCACCTGCCACCGCCAGTACCGGCGCGGCGCCCAGGCCTGCGGTGGAAATCATTCGCGGCAACCAGATCAGCCAACAAACCCCATGACTGCGCAAGGATTCACGTGCATGCAGAGTCGACTCAGACCGACATTGAAACCGGCGCTCCGGGCCTTGCTGTTGTTGGGATTGACGATGGATACCGCCCTCGCGGCGGTGGGCAATTGCTCGGCACTGCCGCGCCTGCCCTCGGTGATCGAGATCGGTGAAGGCTTCCAGCAGGACATGCAGTCACCTGTGGCAATCACTCGGCTGGCAGTGGGCGACCCGAAAATTGCCGACGTGCATGCCAATGGCGGTTCGTCCTTTCTGCTCACGGGCGTCGGCCCCGGCGCAACCAGCCTGATGGTCTGGACCGCGTGTTCGGCGCAGCCGCAGCAAGCCATGGTCTTCGTCCAGGGCGCGGCGACCACGGCGCTGACCAGCAGCGTGCCGTCCGACGATCCGACCCTGCCATCGCAGGTGCAGACCGACATTCGCTTCGTCGAAGTCAGCCGCACCAAACTCAAGGAAGCCACGGCGTCGCTGATCGGCACGCGCGGCAATTTCCTGTTCGGCTCGCCCGGCACGCTGCCACCAATCGACGGCGTACCGCAGCCGCGCCTGCCGGTGGATAACTCGCTGTTCAATTTCTCCTGGGTCGGCGGCAAGACCATGGCGATCATCAATGCCCTGGAAACCAGCGGTTTCGCCTACACCCTGGCGCGGCCGAGTCTGGTGGCACTGAACGGACAGAGTGCGAGCTTCCTGGCCGGCGGGGAAATCCCGATTCCGGTGCCCAGTTCCGGCAGCGACAGCGTGTCGATCGAGTACAAGGAATTCGGCATCCGCCTGACCCTGACGCCAACCATCATCGGCCGCGATCGCATCGCGCTGAAGGTCGCCCCGGAGGTCAGCGAACTGGATTTTGCCAACGCGGTGAACATCGCCGGCACCACCGTTCCGGCGCTGACCATTCGCCGCACCGACACCAGCGTGTCGCTGGGTGATGGCGAAAGTTTTGTCATCAGCGGTTTGATCAGCACCACCAACAGCTCGCAGGTGAACAAGTTTCCCGGCCTTGGCGACATTCCCATCCTCGGCGCGTTCTTCAAGGGTTCGCAGATCAAGCGCGAAGAGCGCGAACTGCTGATGATCGTCACCCCGCACCTGGTCCAGCCACTGGCGGCGGACGCGCGACTGCCGTCGTTGCCGGGAGAGAAACTGCGCAATTACGACCCGAATTTCTATCGCATGTTCTTCCTCGAGAACGGCAACTTCGACAAGCGCAGCGGGTTGTCGCAATGAACCAGAATCTCAGCCAGACCTTTCTCGCCATCACCCGCAACAGCACCGATCTGGAATGGCTGCAAAGCGCCCTCGCGCCACTCGGCCAGGTCATCAGCGCCGGTGCCGGCAGCCTCGACGAACTGCTCGCACTGGTCGATGTAACGTTCGCCAATCTGGTCTTCGTCGGTCTCGACCGCGAGCATGTCGTGGCGCAGAGCGCGCTGATCGAAGGTGCGCTGGAAGCCAAGCCGATGCTGGCGATTGTTGCGCTCGGTGACGGCATGGACAATCAGCTTGTGCTGAATGCGATGCGCGCCGGTGCGCGGGATTTTGTCGCCTATGGCTCGCGTTCCAGCGAAGTCGCCGGACTGGTGCGGCGCCTGAGTAAGCGTCTCCCGGCCGTTACACCTAGCACCCAGCTCGGCGGCCTCACCGTTCTGTACGGTGTGCAAGGCGCGTCGGACGGCGCCTTGATCGCCAATCACATGGCCATGGTCGTGCAGAAAAGCGGCCAGCAAACCCTGCTGCTCGACCTCGGTCTGCCGCGTGGCGACAGTCTGGCGCTGTTGGGTCTGGAGAGTTCGTTTCACTTCGGCGATGCCCTGCGTCATTTGCGCCGCCTCGACGCGACGCTGATCGACAGCGCATTCACCAGCGCCGACCACGGCCTGCGCATTCTTGCTTACGCCAACAGCGACGAGCCGCTGGAATCCACCAGTGCCGCCGAGCTGTACATGCTGCTCAGTGCTTTGCGCCAGCACTTCCAACACATTGTCGTGAACCTCACCGGGCAAGCCGACAGTGAGGCGTTGCGCACCTTCGTCAGTCATTGCGACAAACTGCTCTGGTACACCGACCAGAACGTCCTCAACTGCCGACGCAACCTCGCCGTGCTCAACCAGTGGCGCGAGAAAGGCATGAAACTCGAGCACGGGCGCTTGCTGATCGATCGCTACCTGAGCAACGTCGCGCCGGATGCCGAAACCCTGGGCAAGACCTTCAATCTGGAAGTCATCGCCGTGCTGGCCTTCAGTCCCGACGTGCGCCTGAACGCGAAAAACCAGGGCGTCAGCCTTTTCGAACTGGCGCCCCGGGAAAAACTCACCCAGAGCCTGCGCGCCCTCGGCGAGCGTCTGGCCAAGCGTTCCGAAGGCCTGAGCAAACCGAAACCCACCTGGTTCGATCGTCTGCGAGGCCACTCATGAGCGCAGAAAAACTCTTTGGCGCGACGCCACGCGGAGCGATCGGCAACAGCGATCACGAAGGCCTGAAACTGGTGCTGCACCGCTACATCATCGACGCCATCGAGGAGTCAGGAAAAAACCTGCTGGAAGGTTCACGCCAGCAACTGGCGCAGTTCGTCACCGACAAGGTCGCCGAATACATCGCGCGTTTGCATCTGGCGATCTCGCGCTACGAAATGGAGCGCCTCGGCGAAGAAATCGTCGACGAACTCACCGGTTTCGGCCCGCTGGAAGTACTGCTGCGTGACCCGTCGGTTACAGAGATTCTGGTCAACGGCCCGCACCGGGTGTTCATCGAGCGCGACGGCGTACTGCATCAAAGCGATCTGCGTTTTATCGACGCGCATCACGTCGAGCGGGTCATGCAGCGCATTCTTGCGCCGCTTGGGCGACGCCTCGATGAGTCCTCGCCGATGGTCGATGCGCGCCTGCCCGACGGCAGCCGGGTCAACGCGATCATCCCGCCGATCGCCCTCGACGGCCCGTGCCTGTCGATTCGCAAGTTCCGCAAGGACATGCTCAAGAGCACCGACCTGATGGCGATGCAGACCATCGATCTGGCGATTTTCGAATTCCTGCAGAACGCCGTGGGCAGGCGCTGCAACATCCTCATCAGTGGCGGCACCGGCACCGGCAAGACCACGCTGCTGAACATCCTCAGCCAGTTGATCAACCCGCACGAACGGCTGGTGACCATCGAAGACGTCGCCGAACTGCAACTCGGCCATCCGCATGTGGTGCGTCTGGAAACCCGTCCCCCCAACGCTGAGGGGCATGGCGAGGTCAAGGCCAGCGACCTGATTCGCAACGCCCTGCGCATGCGTCCTGACCGGATCATTCTCGGCGAGATCCGTGGCGTCGAAGTGGTCGATGTGCTCACCGCGATGAACACCGGCCACGACGGTTCGATGAGCACCGTGCACGCCAACAATGCCCAGGATGCGCTGCTGCGTCTGGAGACGCTGGTGGGCCTGACCGGGCGCTCGATTGCCGAACGCACCTTGCGCCAGATGATCTGCGCCGCCCTCGACGTGATCATTCAACTGACACGCATGCCCGACGGTCGACGCTGCGTCAGTGAAGTGGTGGAAGTGGTCGGCATCCGCGAGGACGTCTACGTCACCAACACCCTGTTCCGCCTCGACCGCCGCACGGGGTTCGGCTTTGTGCGCGAAGCGGTCAACCCGGCCGGCGACAAGCTGCGCCACGACGCTCACCTGGGCTGACGGCGAGGAGCACGCAGATGCTGGGACCGATCATTCTTATCGCCATCTGCCTGATGCTGCTCGGGCTGTCGATCTATCTGTTCCTGCAAGGCCTGCGCAAGACCGCGACGGAAAAGGTTCTCAACCGACTCGCCGCCGGGCAACCGCAACTGGTCGTCGAGCAGACCAGATGGGTGGGACTGGAACGCATGTTTCTACGTGCGGGACTGGGTCGGCTGAGCGAACGTCTCGGACAATGGCTGAGCCTGTGGGCAGCAGCGATGGCAGCAGGATTTTTAACCGCGAGCTGGGGCGGGCTGGTGCTCATGCTGATTGCACCACCCGTTGCATTGCGGCTGTTCATCGCCGTCCGCTACCGCCGACGGATCCGCCGCATGATCGAGCAACTGCCGCAACTGCTCGACCACACCGTGCGCAGCCTCAAATCCGGGCGCACCCTCAGCGATGCGGTGCTGGGCGGCATCGAGGCCAGTGAAGACCCCTTGAAAGCGGCCATGGGCCGGGTGCAGCGCAACGTGCAACTGGGGGTGAACCTCCCCGATGCGGTCAACGATTTTGCCGAACTCTACGAGCAGGACGAACTGCGCATGTTCGCCCTCGGCCTGAAGGTCAATCATCGCTACGGCGGCAATGCCAGTGAGCTGCTGGAGAACCTGATCAAACTGATCCGCGAGCGCGACCAGGGCGCGCGGCAGTTGCGCGCGCTGACTGGGGAAACGCGCATGACCGCTTGGGTTTTGGGTTTGCTGCCGCTGATTCTGGTGAGCTACTTCATGCTGACCAACCCCGGCTACATGCTCGGCATGTGGCACGACGAAAGCGGCCAGACCATGCTGCTCAGCGCCGCCGCGTTGCAGGTGCTGGGCAGTCTGGCGCTGTGGCGCATGTTGCGGAGCGTTTGAAATGGTCTGGCTCGCGGCGTTGCTGTTGCTGCTCGGTTCGCTGTTATTGCTGGGCAATCACCTGCTCACCGAGCGCCGCCGCGTGCGACAGGTGCATCAGCGCTTGCACGGCCAATTGGTCCGGGAAAACCGCTTCGGCCACTGGCTGCGCGCGCTGGGCAACAGCCGTTTCGGCCGGGGCTCGGTGAGCATCGACAGCGAAACCCAGACCCTGCTCGGCCGCCTCGGCTGGCGCCGCGCCAACGAACGCGCGCTCTTCGCCGCCTGCCAGATCGGCACGCCGCTGCTCGCCCTGGGGCTGGCGATCTTTTTGCAGGAAGTGTTTTTTCCACAGACCAGCCACCGCTGGATGGCGCCGATGTTTGCTGCGGGCGGCGGTTATCTGCTGCCCAAACGCCTGCTCGCCTACGCCGCCGCCCGCCGGCAGAGAACCATCGCCGTGGAAATCTCCACGTTCATTCCGCTGCTGCGCATCCTCTTCGAATCCGGCATGGCGGTTGAACAAGCCCTGCGCGTGCTCAGCGTCGAAGCGCAGAAACTGCTGCCGGAGCTGACCAGCGAACTGCGCCTGATCCTCAGCCGCGTCGACTCCGGTCTGGAGCTGGGCCAAGAGCTGAACAAGACCGCGGTGATGCTCGCGGTGGACGAATTCACCGACACCTGCGTGATCCTCCAGCAACTGATCCATCAGGGCGGCGGCGCGATGAAATCACTGCTGGCGCTCAAGCAATTACTGGACGACCGACGCCTGACGCGGCTGCAGGAATACATCTCGAAAATGTCGGCGAAGATGTCGGTGGTGATGATGCTGTTTCTGTTTCCCGCCCTGCTGATCGTACTGGCCGGCCCGGGCTTCACCGCCATTGCCCGCGCGTTCGCAAACTGACCTTGGCTCATGGAGAGCGTTTGATGAAAGTACTGATAGTCATGGCAAGTCTGTTGCTGCTCAGCGGCTGCGCCACGGATGGCCAGGCGCCGTGGACCTCGCTGCTGTCGCCGTCCAGCTGCAGCAAACTCACGTCGGAGCAGGAGCTGTCGCTGAACCTCGCCGATGATCTGGCCAGCGACGGCAAGCTCCACGCCAGCCTCGCCAACCTGCAAAGCCTGCCGGACAACCTCAGCGAAGTGCGCCTGCGCAAAGCCAAGGTCTATCGCCTGCTCGGTCGCAGCGAAGCCGAGCCGCTCTACCGCAGCCTGCTCGGCGGCTGCCTCACCGCCCAGGCCGAACATGGCTTGGGCCAGGTCTACGCCGCCCGTGGCGACAACGGCCAGGCCCAGGCCCACCTGCAACGCGCCGCGCGCCTGGCGCCCACCGACGAAAAAATCCGCAATGACCTCGGCGTGGTCTACCTCAACCAACTGCGCCTCAACGAAGCGAAATTCGAATTCCTCACCGCCATCGAGCTGAGCCAGAACAATCAACTGGCGACGCTGAACATGGTCACCCTGCTGCTCTACCAGAACGACTGGCCGCAAGCCGCGGAAATCGTCAGCCGCTCGAGACTGACCCCGGAACAATTCACCGAAGCGCAGCAACGCGCGGAAAAACTCAAAGCCCCGGCCCACGCCAAAGCCACACCCGGCGACCGCGTCGCCGCCTTCATCGACCCGCTACCGCCGACGCTCGAATAAGGAGACAGCCATGACCATCCGCAAAGGCCTGTGCTACCTGACCCTGCTCACCCTGCCCCTCACCGCCCACGCCATCGACACCGGCCCTGCTTCAGCGCAACAACAGGAAACCGAAGGCTGGTTGGTCCTGCAAAGCCGCAACAAAGCCGCCTCGCCGAAACCACAAAGCGCCACCGCCACCGAGCGCGAACTGGCGATGCAGCGCTGGCTGAAGAAATACCAGTACGAGATCCCGGATTTTTACGATCCGGATGCGGGCGGGAAGATCGAGAGCAAGAATTAGTCTGGTGGAGCCCTTGAAAGCCCCTTCGCGAGCAGGCTCGCTCCCACAGTTTGCAAAGCATTTCCCCTGTGGGAGCGAGCCTGCTCGCGAAGAACGATAAAGCGGTCGCAGGTCAGGTCTGCGGATCAACCCGATCCAGCGCCCGATTCACCGCCAGCTCGGCCAGCATGACAATCTGCTGAATCGCCAACGCCGTGCTGCGCTGAAACCCGCTCAACTCGCCAGCGAAATTACTCGCCATCGCACTCGCTGACGCCAGCGACTCACAGGCATGCGCCAACAGGCTTTCCGTATCGACATTGGGCACCACCATGAACAGCGTGCTGGGCGGGTGCGGTCTTGCAGGTTCGGGGCAGAGATAGAAATCGAGCGCGCGTTTTATCGCTTCGCGGTTTTTCACAAGATCGTCGGCGCGCATGGCGTCTTCGAGCGGCGTGGTGGGGGATGGGGGTGGGTCTGGGATCAGTTTGTCCATTGAAACGGCTCTCCAAAATCTGCGGTGCGACCCAATGCCATTCTCACGGGGCAAAAGGTGGCAACTGTATGCGGGGTGAGAATACCGGTTATGGACACCCGGCCAGACCGAAGTCTGCCCGCACACAGCCGCCATGACACATTGCAGACAGCGGGCAAGCTGCCGGCGATTATGCGTGCACAGATACTGGATGACCATAAGTAGCAGGGTTCTCACACCCGATCGCCGAAGATTCGACGACAGCCAGAGACTAGTGACCCGACGTCCGACGGACAACCTGAAAACCTTGTGGGAAGGTTCTGGTTATTTTGAAACAGATTTAAACGACTTCGAGTTATCGGCGGACCGACTGGCCTCATCGCGAGCAGGCTCACTCTCTACAGAACAGCAAAAGCAAAGATCGCAGCCTTCGGCAGCTCCTACAGTTGGATCACGTACCAATTAAGAACAGGTCGGCTGTCAGGCCGCCTTCGCGAGCAGGCTCGCTCCCACAGAAAGCAAA
>NZ_RAZO01000112.1:0-8946 GCF_004307535.1 Pseudomonas sp. Sample_9 | reverse complement strand
ACGTGGTTGGCCGCAGTCTCGGCGGCACCACCGGCAGCCTGATCGGCTCCGCCGCAGGTGGCGGTGCTGGTGGTGCGCTGGGTAACTACATGGGCCGCGATGACGACGATGGTCGTCACTACGATCGCCGTTACGATGACCGTCGCTACTACCGTGACCGTGGTCATCCGGGTCGCGGTCACGCCTACGGCCACCGCAAGCATCACAAGTACTATCGCCACCGTTAAGGCGAAGGCTTGAACGAAAATCGCAGCCCTTGTGGCTGCGATTTTTTTTGCGCGTCTAGATCACCAGCCGCTCCAGCGTCCCACGCAAACCTGCCGGAATCGGCACCGGCTGATTGGTAGCCCGATCGACAAACACATGCACGAACCGTCCCGCCGCACACGCCTCGCTTTCGCCAACCTTGAACACAGCCAGTTCGTATTGCACCGAACTGTTGCCCAGCTTGCCGACCCGCAGCCCGATCTCGATCAAATCCGGAAAAGCGATCGAGGCAAAGTAATCGCAGGCCGAACTGACCACGAATCCCACCACTTCGCCGTCATGAATATCCAGGCCACCGACCTGAATCAGGTAGGTGTTCACCGCCGTGTCGAAGAAGCTGTAGTAGGTGACGTTGTTGACATGACCGTAGGCGTCGTTGTCGTGCCAGCGTGTGGTGATGGGCTGGAAGTGGGGGTAGTCGGTGCGCTGTGGTGTCGGGTTGGACATTGATCAGGGATTCCCAAGGCTATTTGCTAATTCAAAATATCGGCACAGCTTTCGCGAGCAGGCTCGCTCCCACATTGAAACGCGATAGTCTGTGGGAGCGAGCCTGCTCGCGAAGACGTCAGCACGGCCGACAAGTGTCAGCGATCAGCAAACCCCTTCCCCTGCGCCGCCAGCTCGCCAATCAACCGCGCCGGCTTCCACTGGTCGCCCTGGCGCGTCTCCAGCGCCAGCAAGCGCTGATGAATATCCGCCAGCCCTTGCTGATCTGCCCAGGCCATTGGCCCGCCCTTCTCTGCTGGAAAACCATAACCGTTCAAATACACCAGATCAATGTCATGGGCCGAGCCGGCGATGCCTTCCTGCAGGATCTTCGCGCCTTCGTTGACCAGTGCCAGCAAACAGCGCTCAAGAATTTCTTCGGCGCCGATGTCGCGACGCTGGAAACCCAGCTCTTCGCTGACCCGCAGCACCAATGCATCGACCTCGGGATCATGCTCGGCCTGGCGACTGCCCGGCTCATAGTGGTAGTAGCCGTTACCAGACTTCTGCCCGAACCGGCCCATTTCGCACAGACGGTTATCGATCTGAACCTGCGGCGCATCCTGCCCTTTACCAGCGAGCTCCCGAGCACGCCACTCCAGATCGATGCCGACCACGTCGTACATGCGAAACGGCCCCGTGGCGAAGCCGAAGCCTTGCAGCGCGGCGTCAATCTGGTGTGGATAAGCGCCCTCGAGGAGCATCTTGCGCGCTTCAAGTACATACGGATGCAGCATGCGATTGCCGATGAAACCATAGCAGTTGCCCGACACTACGCTGACCTTGCCCATGCGTTTGCCGAGCGCCAGCGCTGCTTCCAGCGCCGCTGGTGACGTTTGCGCACCTCGCACGATCTCCAGCAGTTTCATGATGTGCGCCGGGCTGAAGAAATGCAGGCCCAGTATCTGTGCCGGGCGCCGGGTTGCGGCGGCAATCGCGTCGATATCCAGCGCCGAGGTATTGCTCGCCAGCAGAGCCTCAGGTTTGAGCAGGCCATCGAGTTCGCGAAAGATCTTCTGCTTCAGCTCGAGGTTTTCGTACACCGCTTCGATCACCAGGTCGACATTGCGGATCGCCGCGTAATCCGCCGCCGCAGACACACGAGCAATTCGCGCATCCGCCTCGGCCTGATCGATGCGACCCTGACGCACGTTGTGGGCATAAGTCTCGGCGACCGTTGTCAGCGCTTGCTCGAGCATCTGTGGATTGTTGTCCACCCACTGCACGCTCACGCCGGCACTGGCCAGACACATGACGATGCCGCGGCCCATGGTGCCCGCACCGATTACCGCCGCCTGCTGAATATCGAAGGATGTCTGGCTCATGTTGTTCTCTTGTGGGTGGCCCGAAGACAGAATCCAACCTTAGTCAGGCAGCAGCGCTTTTTGAAGTTTATTAGCGTGATGATCGACATTCAGCGGATGGATAGAGTCCCCGCTTGATGACACTTGACGTAGGAGCTGACGAAGGCTGCGATCTTTTGATCATGAAAAATCAACATCAAAAGATCGCAACCTTCGGCAGCTCCTACAGGGGTCAGAGGTGCTCTTGCGCCCAATCGCGTACCTGCGCGTAAGGGTACTCTTCCAACGCAGCAAAACCCGGTATCGCCCGCGCCTTGAGTTTGGTGAACAACGGCACGCTGATTCCGCAGAGGAACCGCGTCAGGCGCTCGGCCGTCGGAAGCTTGCCTGTGTGCTGCTCATGCCTGTGGATAAGCTCACCGCACAGTTGCGCGAAATTTTTATCCACAAGCGGCGGCAACACTGGCGGCTCAGGCAACCGCGCAACCCGGCCATGACATACCGAACAATGGCCGCATCGCTCAGGGGCATTGTGATCTCCGAAATACTCGGCCAAGCGATAACCCAGACAGCGTTCGGTGGCGAACACGTCAAGCATGGCGTGAATTCGCGCCACCTCAGTCCGTTCATGGCGAGTGAAATACTCGTGGAGCTCAGCGCTGAGGGCGTCGCTGTCAAAATCACTTTGCAGCAGATTGTAGACCTCGGTCATCTGCTTGCTCTCAAGCTCGACCCAGCCCTTTTCCTGGAAGTAATCCAGCGCTGTCACCACTCGATTGCGCTCGGCGGAATACTGCGAGTACATCGCCTCGAAATCTACCGTGGCCCAGGTGCGTGCTCGCGTAGACGTCCGGATGAGCGCCGCGACGAAATCGCTGCGCTCGCCTTCGAAGCGCTGGAGCAATGCTTCAGGCTCAAGCAGATATTTGAAGCGATACTCAGCGTAATAGGCGTAACGCGGCGCAATCAGACCTCGCAGCTCCAACTGCACCAGCAAAGTCTTCAACGGCAACGAGCGAATATTGCTCTGATCCGAGAGTGGCCCAAGCAGAAACTCCCATTGTCCTTCCGGAACTGAGGCATTGAGCTCTTCGAGCACATAACGAATTCCATCACGCTCGGGCGTATCGCCGTAGACGAAGTTTTCCAGCACATTGAGACTGTCGCGATTCGCCAGTACCAGGCAATCCGAAGGCTGCCCGTCACGCCCGGCGCGGCCGATTTCCTGGCTGTAGTTTTCGATGGATTTGGGCAGATCGAAATGCACCACGTTGCGGATGTCGCTCTTGTCGATGCCCATGCCGAAGGCAATGGTGGCGACAATGCAATTGGACTGCCCGGCCATGAAGCGGCGTTGAATGTCTTCACGCTGATCGTGGGGTAAACCTGCGTGGTAAGCCTCGGCCTGGATACCGTTGCGCTCGAGATGCTCGGCAATGTGTTCGGCGGTCTTCTGCAACGTGACATAGACAATGCTCGGTTGCCCTGGGCGTTCGCTCATCCATTCGACCAGACGCCGACGTTTGTCCTGACCGCGTACAGGCTCGACCAGCAGGTTGAGGTTGGGCCGATAGAAACCGGTGGTCACTACATCGTCCGGAGCAATGGCGAATTTGGCCTGCATGTCGGCGATGACTTTTGGTGTCGCCGTGGCGGTCAGCAGCAAGGCCTGCGGGATGTTGAACTGGCGCTGGTAGTTCGGCAATTTCAGGTAGTCCGGCCGAAAGTTGTGGCCCCATTCCGAGATACAGTGAGCTTCGTCGACTACCAGCAACGAGATCGGCACCTGCTGCAAGAAGTTGCGGAACCGCTCGTTTTTCAGACGCTCGACGGAAATCATCAGAATCTTCAATTCACCCGAACGCGCACGGGCCATGACGTCGTTGGCATCCTCACGGCTTTGTGCCGAATCGATGCTGCCCGCGGAGATACCGTGGCGCTTGAGAAACGCCAGTTGATCCTGCATCAACGCCAGCAACGGCGAAACCACCAATGTCAGGTGTGGCAGTAAAAGCGCCGGCAGCTGATAGCAAAGCGATTTGCCGGAGCCGGTGGGAAAGATCGCCGCCGCGGATCGCCCCGCCAGCACCGCGCTGACAGCGGCCTCCTGACCGGGGCGAAACTGTGGATAACCAAAAACCTGTTCCAGGGTGTGGTGCATTTACTGTCACTCCTTTGACTGCTGCCATGCCCAAAGCCTAGCGGGCGATTTCAGCGAGTCGAGAAAAGGTCGGGATCCAATCGATTCGAAATGATACATCGGATCAGCGATTTGACGCGTTGCAGATATTAATTGCACTACAGGCGCTCTGCAAAACACCGCCCCATACAATTAAGGCAATTCTGAGAACTTACAAAAACAGAAACAACCAAACCGTTTATCAATACAACCAACTGGAACTAACGTGACTGCTCTTATTCACTCGAAAGAGCAAAAGCATGACAACTTTGACCATTTTCTTTTGCGGTACCGGCTCCAACAAATTCGATATCAATCATAAAAGTTTTTGGGACGGCGAAGTTGTATCCACACTCGCTGCACACCACACCGGCCGTGAGTTCGCTGAATGGATCGTGGTCGACGGGCCTGGCAGCGGCAACCTGCAGGCCGATGATCTGTTCACCAAAACCAAGGAATACGGGCTATCCGGAACGCTGTTTGGTAAAGGCTGGGAGGAAAACGTCCAGCACGCTGTGAATATCATCAAAGGCAAGTGCGACTGGCAACGGCAACAACTGACCGAGAAGGAATATAACCGACTCAAAAGCGCCGGCATTCCCATTGACGATGTAAAAGTCGAGGGCTCGTGGCTCTGGCGCAAATACAACTATGGCGACCGCAGTATCACCCAACAAAAGTTACAGGAACAGATCATCAAGACTTTCCGCAAGGACGGTATTATTCCAACCACAGTCAATCTTGTCGGCTGGAGCCGGGGCGGCATCAGTTGCCATATGCTCGCCAATGCAATGTACAAGGATCCTGCACTCAAACATATTCCGGTGAACATCTTCGCCATTGATCCAGTTCCGGGCATCGGCAACTTTCAGGAAAACCGCGTCAAACTCCAATCCAACGTCAAGGAATACATCGCGTTCTATGCCCGCGACGAGCGCTCAAAAGGCTTCAGCTGCGTGATCCCGCAAACCGCCACTGGCACCAAAACCTCGATCTATCCAATGGCCGGCCGCCACGCCACCCTCGCTGGCAACGCCACGGCGCTCGGCGGCGAGCCCATCAACAGCAGCGACCTCAACGCGCTGATCGAACCCGGCCGCATCGTTCGCCATCTCGCCGAGACCTGCCTCAAGCGCTGGGGCGTGCCACTGAGCAAAACCCTCAATCTGACCGATGCCGATCTGCTGCCCCTCACTGGCGCCATCGTCAGCGACGAGGCCCGCTACAAGAAGATGCACAGCCAGTCCTACACCTATTTCACCGAGCTGGACAAAGGCGAGCGCTCTGTCTCGCTGGGCAGCAAAGGCGTGCCGTTTTCAGCAGTCAAAGGCACGATCTACCGCCCGGCAACCGGACTGACCACAAGCCTGCTGGATATTTCCGGTTACCAGCATCTGCGTTGAAAGGCGTTGAACAATCGGTAGCAACGTCTGGCGCTTTGTTCGTCCCGTTCCTACTTCACGCGATGCCTTGTCGGCTATCGCGAGGTGGTGGTGCGAACCTATAGTCGTGGGTGTCGCTGCTTTGATCAGCGACACCCACATCACCCACGCTCTGTACCTGCTGACAGGACGGCTGCGAGCTGCTGCAAGTCGCGCAGACACAGATGCTCAACTGGAAAGCCCCTGCCTAAGGCGAGCAGCCTGATCGCCGCCATCATCTGTCGGCGACCAGGCACCAGTCATCGTTATCAACACTTCAGCATTGCCTGAAAGTAAGTCACTGGCGTACATTGACCATGATTTTTATTGAGACTTCAGTCTTCACCCGCCGAGTAAGAGAGTTACTGGACGACGATGCCTACGCCACCTTTCAAAAGCAGTTGGTCGCAAACCCGTCTATTGGCGATGTAATCGAAGGAACCGGCGGGGTGCGTAAAGCACGAGTCGCCTCCAAAGGCCATGGAAAACGGGGTGGCGCACGGGTTATCTACTACCACTTCGTTTCAGCATCACAGATCGCGTTGTTGATGATTTATCCAAAAAACGAGCAGCAGGATCTTACCCATGACGAACGGAAAGCACTGAAGGCCATGATTGGAAACTGGAGGTAACCATGAGCAAGTTTTTTGATGAGCTGATGGAAAGCGTGCAGGAAATGGATGAGATTCTTCGGGGTGAAAAAAAGCCGTCCCGCGAATTCCATGTGGATGCATTACAGGTTAAACAGATTCGCAAAGCGACGGGAATGA
Source organism: Pseudomonas sp. Sample_9 (assembly GCF_004307535.1). Taxonomy (NCBI): domain Bacteria; kingdom Pseudomonadati; phylum Pseudomonadota; class Gammaproteobacteria; order Pseudomonadales; family Pseudomonadaceae; genus Pseudomonas; species Pseudomonas sp. Sample_9. The sequence continues at coordinate 2,519 of NZ_RAZO01000112.1, read as the reverse complement.
CGCAGGCAAAGTTCGCAGCCTTGATCGATGTCCAATTGGGAACGTTACGCAATTGGGAGCAAGGTCGTCGTCAGCCGACTGGCCCGGCCAAAGCACTACTCAAGGCCATTCATAACGATCCTGTCCATGTGCTGAGTGCACTGGCTGATTGACACATAGCCAGGGCAAGCCACGTCTTTGAGTCCAACCAAGCTGCATTTCAGATCGGAAATAAAAAACCGCCCCCAAAGGGCGGTTTTTTATTCACTGCAAACCGCTACTTACAACTTCGGCCCAGCCGCCTTGATCGCGTCGCTCACTTCGAACTTCTTGAAGTTCTCGATGAACAGACCGGCCAGTGCTTTCGCTGCCTCGTCGTACGCTGCCTTGTCAGCCCAGGTGTTGCGTGGGTTGAGCAGGTTGGTGTCGACGCCCGGAACGGCCAGTGGCACGTCGAGGTTGATGGTGTCGAGGTGCTCGGTGGCGGCACCGATCAGTGCGCCGCTCTGGATCGCGGCGATCACTGCGCGGGTGGTCGGGATGTTGAAGCGTTGGCCGACGCCGTAGCCGCCGCCGGTCCAGCCGGTGTTGACCAGGTAGACCTTGGAGCCGAAGCCGCGGATGCGCTTGATCAGCAGTTCGGCGTATTCGCCAGCCGGACGCGGGAAGAACGGTGCGCCGAAGCAGGTGGAGAAGGTCGACTTGATGCCGCTGCCCGAACCCATTTCAGTCGAGCCCACCAGCGCGGTGTAGCCGGACAGGAAGTGGTAGGCCGCTTGTTCTTCGTTGAGGATCGACACCGGCGGCAGTACGCCGGTCAGGTCGCAGGTCAGGAAGATCACTGCGTTTGGCTCGCCACCCAGGTTCTTCTCGGAACGCTTGGCAACGTGCTCCAGCGGGTAGGCGGCGCGGCTGTTCTGGGTCAGGCTGACATCGGCGTAGTCGGCGTGCTTGGCGTCGTCGATAACCACGTTTTCCAGCACCGCGCCGTGCTTGATGGCTTTCCAGATGACCGGCTCGTTCTTCTCGGAGAGGTCGATGCACTTGGCGTAGCAACCGCCTTCGATGTTGAACACCACACCCTCGCCCCAGCCGTGTTCGTCGTCACCGATCAGGTAACGGCTTTCGTCGGCCGACAGGGTGGTTTTACCGGTGCCCGACAGACCGAAGAACAGGGTCACGTCGCCGTCTTCGCCGATGTTGGCAGCGCAGTGCATTGGCAGCACGTCAGCGGCTGGCAGCAGGAAGTTCTGCACCGAGAACATGGCTTTCTTCATCTCACCGGCGTAACGCATGCCGGCGATCAGCACTTTCTTCTGCGCGAAGTTGATGATCACGCAACCGTCGGAGTTGGTGCCGTCACGCTCAGGCACGCACTCGAAGTTGGCGACGTTGAGCACTTGCCATTCTTCACGGCCAGCCGGGTTGTACTGGGCCGGGTTGATGAACAGGCAACGACCGAACAGGTTCTGCCAGGCAGTCTGCGTGGTCATTTTCACGGCCAGGTAGTGATCTTCCGCCGCACCTACATGCACGTGGGAAACGAAGTGCTCTTGCGCGTTGTTGAAGGCCTCGACGCGAGCCCACAGGGCATCGAACTTGTCGGCCGGGAACTTGCGGTTGATCGGGCCCCAGGCAATAGCGGCCTGGGTGGAAGGCTCTTCAACGATGAAACGGTCGACTGGCGAACGGCCGGTGCGGTGACCGGTGCGAACAACCAGAGCGCCGGTATCGGCAAGCTCGCCTTCACCGCGATTCAGGGCTTCTTTTACCAGATCATCAACACTCAGATCGGTGTACACGGCGTTATTGGCTTGCGTCATGAGGTTCCCCGTCGGCCAGTGGCCGAGTGTGCTCCAAACGTTTTGTAGTAGAAAGTCGTGCACTACTACCGCGAAAAAAGTGGGCCGGATTATGCCAGAAAAGCCCAAAAAGAGTAGGGTCCTCCCGTCGTAACGGCGATATTCCGTCATTGCGCAGTGAATTTACCTGCGCTGAACCGTTTTAGTGACGGGTATCTGACGGCGTATCGACGCCCGCGCCAGCGAACAGTTGAGCGATATCAGCCGCGTCGAACAGGTACTGCTGATTGCAGAACTGGCAATCAATCTCGACTTTTCCGCCCTGCTCGGCTGCCAGAGCCAGCGCATCTTCCAGCCCAAGACTGACCAGCGCATTGCCGGAGCGTTCCCGAGAGCAGCTGCAACTGAAGCGCAGATGCTGCACATCGAACAGGCGCACCTGCTCCTCGTGATAGAGGCGGTGCAGCACGGTTTCGTTGTCCAGGCTCAGCAGCTCATCGGCGCCCAGAGTGCCGGCCAGCGCGGTGATGTGCTGCCAGCTGGCGGCGCGATCTTCTTCATCTTTCAGGCGATCGGCGGGGAGTTGTTGCAGCAACATACCGCGTGCGCGACGGCCGTCGGCGAACAGCTTGAAGCGCGTGCCGACTTGCTGCGACATGACGAAATAGTTGGTGAAGCAATCGGACAGTGTTTCGCCGTCGAGATCGACAATGCCCTGATAGCGCTGGCCAACAGTCG
>NZ_RAZO01000283.1:6437-9126 GCF_004307535.1 Pseudomonas sp. Sample_9 | reverse complement strand
AGACCACGTAGCTGTAGGTCGAGGAGGCGGGGTCGAGGAACGCTTCAATCTGGGCGGGCATGGCGAAAACCTGTGCTGGGGAATTTCGGGTTGCAACACTTTATGTAAAAACATAATGTTCGCAGCTTAAGTGACCTTCAAGGCCTCGTGCAAATGCAATCCAGTCTGACCGAATGTGAAGTCGCCCAACTGCGCGCCTCGGCGTCCAAAGCCTGCGCCTTGCTCAAAGCCCTGGCCAATGAGGATCGTCTGTTGATCCTCTGTCAACTGACCCAGGGCGAACGCAACGTCGGCGAGCTGGAAAAAATGACCGGCGTACGCCAGCCGACGCTGTCCCAACAACTGGGCATCTTGCGCGATGAAGGCCTGGTCGCGACTCGCCGCGAAGGCAAATACATTTTCTACGGCCTGGCCAGTCACGAAGTGATCCAGGTGATGAAGACCCTGTCGGGGCTGTATTGCGGAGCGGTACTCAAGAGCTGGGAACAGCCATAAATGCCAGCCTTCACAAACATCTCCTGTGGGAGCGAGCCTGCTCGCGAAGGCGGCATGTCAGCCGACGAATAGTTGACTGAGCCACCGCTTTCGCGAGCAGGCTCGCTCCCACATTGTTTGTTGTGGTGGACCAAAAAATCCTTGCGTGCAGCAAAAGGAACAAGCAATGAACGATCAACACTGGGGCCCATCCATCAGTGCCGACATCGTGGTCATCGGCGGCGGCACGGCCGGCATGGGTTTTGTTGCCAGCCTGCTCAAGCGTGACCCGCAGCTCAAAGTCACCGTGATCGAACCGAGTTCACAGCACTACTATCAACCGGCGTGGACGCTGGTCGGCGGTGGTGCGTTCGATGTGAAAGACACCGTCAGGCCGATGAGCAAAGTCATGCCGCGTCAGGCAACGTGGATTCAGGCCAGTGTCAGCGCCATCGACCCGCAAAGCCGCCAACTCACCCTCGACGACCAGCGCACCGTCAGCTATCAGAACCTGGTCGTCTGCCCCGGCCTGCGCCTGGCCTGGGAGAAAATCGAAGGCTTGCAGGAAAGCCTCGGCCAGCACGGCGTCACCTCCAACTACAGCTATCAGCACGCCCAGTACACCTGGGATCAAGTGCAGAAACTGCGCGATGGCCGGGCGCTGTTCACCCAACCAGCGATGCCGATCAAATGTGCCGGCGCGCCGCAGAAGGCCCTGTATCTGTCTTGCGATTACTGGCGCAAATCCGCCGTGCTGAAAGACATCAATGTCGAATTCAATCTCGCTGGCGCTGCGCTGTTTGGCGTGCCGACCTTCGTGCCGCCGTTGATGAAGTACATCGAACAGTACGGCGCGCAACTGGCGTTCAACTCGAATCTGGTCAAGGTCGACGGCCCGGCGAAAACCGCCTGGTTTGAAGTCAAGGACGCCGACGGCAATGTCAGCCGGATCGCGAAAACCTTCGATCTGCTGCACGTCGTGCCGCCACAAGTCGCGCCGGATTTCATCGCACAGAGTGCGCTGGCCGATGCCGGCGGTTGGTGCGAAGTCGATCCACACAGCTTGCAGCATCCGCGCTATCGCGACGTGTTCGCACTGGGCGATATCTGCGGCACCAGCAACGCGAAAACTGCCGCAGCGGTGCGCAAGCAGGTTGTCGTCGTTGCGCAGAACCTCCTGGCCGCGCGCAAGCATCAACCGCTGCCGCTCAAATACGACGGCTACGGCTCGTGCCCGCTGACGGTGGAGAAGGGCAAGGTGATCCTCGCCGAGTTCGGCTATGGCGGCAAACTGCTGCCGACTTTCCCGCTGAACCCGACCGTGCCAAGGCGTTCGGCATGGTGGCTGAAAGCGACGCTGCTGCCGTGGTTCTACTGGCACGGCATGCTCAAGGGCCGCGAGTGGCTGACGCGTCTGTCCAAGGTCGACTGAGAAAACCCCTATGTTGCTGGCAAGTCTGTTTGGCGTGGTGATGGGGTTGGTCCTCGGCCTGACCGGCGCGGGTGGCGGGATTCTCGCGGTGCCGGCGCTGGTGCTCGGGCTCGGCTGGACGATGACGCAAGCGGCGCCGGTGGCCTTGTTTGCTGTCGGCAGCGCGGCAGCGGTCGGGGCGATCGATGGTTTGCGCCATGGTCTGGTGCGTTACCGCGCGGCGCTGTTGATCGCGGCACTGGGTGCGGTGTTTTCGCCGCTGGGGATCTACTTCGCGCATCAGTTGCCGGAAAAGATTCTGATGATGCTGTTTAGCCTGCTGATGGTTCTGGTCGCCTGGCGAATGTTCAGAAAGGAGCGTCAGCAAGCCGGGCCGAGCGATCACGGTCACGCCAGTTGGGGGCAGAAAAACTGCATGCTCAACGAGCAGACCGGGCGCTTCGACTGGACCGCCAAATGCACCGCCACCCTTGCTGCACTGGGAGCGGTTACTGGCGTGGTTTCGGGTTTACTGGGCGTCGGCGGCGGCTTTCTGATTGTGCCGGCGTTCAAGCAACTGACCGATGTGCAGATGCGCGGCATCGTTGCGACGTCGTTGATGGTTATCAGTCTGATTTCCGCGATCGGGGTGATCGGCGCGTTTCATGCGGGGGTGCGTATCGACAGCCAGGGTGGGGCGTTCATTGTCGCCAGCATCGTTGGCATGCTCATCGGTCGCAGGCTGTGCGCGCAGGTGCCGGCGCGGGCGTTGCAGGTGGGGTTTGCCAGTGTCTGTCTGGTGGT
>NZ_RAZO01000283.1:0-6337 GCF_004307535.1 Pseudomonas sp. Sample_9 | reverse complement strand
GGTTACAACACCAGGTGCGGCAGCCACAGCGAAATCGCCGGAACGTAGGTCACCAGCAGCAGCACCAGGAACAGCACGCCATAGAACGGCAGCAGCGCTTTTACGGTGCTTTCGATACTGACCTTGCCCACCGCCGAGCCGACGAAGAGCACGGCCCCCACGGGCGGTGTTATCAATCCGATCCCCAGGTTCACCAGCATGATCATGCCGAACTGCACCGGATCGACACCGATGCCCATGATCACTGGCATCAGGATCGGCGTCAGGATCAGGATCAGCGGCGCCATGTCCATCACCGTGCCGAGCAACAGCAGCATGACGTTGATGCACATCAGGATCACGTAGCGGTTGTCCGACAGGGTCAGGAACAGCGTGGTGATTTTCGCCGGGATCTGCATCAGGGTCATGATGTAGCCGAAGCTGGCGGCGAAACCGATCAGGATCATCACGATGGAGATGGTGCGCACCGTGCGGTGCATCAGCTTGGGCAACTCGCTCCATTTGTAATCGCGGTAGATGAACATGGTCACGAAGAATGACCACAGCACCGCGATGGCCGCCGATTCAGTGGCGGTGAAAATCCCCGAGAGAATGCCGCCGAGGATGATCACCATCGCCATCATGCCCCACAGAGCTTCGCCGACGATCTTCAGCGCCTGGCGCATCGGAATCACTTCGCCCTTGGGATAGTTGCGCTTTTTCGCGAAGATCAGGCACAGCACCATCAGGCAGGCGCTCATCAGCAGGCCCGGGACGATGCCGGCCATGAACAGCGAAGCGATCGACACCGTACCGCCAGCGGCCAGCGAGTAGAGCACTGAGTTATGACTTGGCGGGGTCAGCAGGGCTTGCACCGAACCGCTGACGGTCACAGCGGTAGAGAAGTCGCGCGGATAACCCTTGCGCTCCATCTCCGGAATCAGCACCGAACCCACCGACGCGGTGTCGGCCACTGACGAACCGGAGATCGCGCCGAAGAACGTCGAGGCAACGATGTTGACCAGCGACAGACCACCACGGACGAAACCTACCAGCACCCCGGCACATGCCACCAACCGCCGGGACATGCCGCCCTCGGCCATGATCGCGCCGGCGAGGACGAAGAACGGAATGGCCAGCAGCGAGAATTTGTTCACCCCCGAGGCGACCTGGATCATCACCGCCTGGAAGGGAATGTCGATCCACCAAGCGCCGATCAGCGCAGCGGCGCCCAACGCGTAAGCGACCGGCATGCCGATCAGGATCAATACGATAAAACTGCCCAGCAGGATCAGAGCGTCCATTAAACGGCACCTTCACTTTCTTCAACCAGGTCGAACTGCACGACCCGACGTTTGCTCTGGTCACCGAGCAAGAGTTTTTCCACGACAAAAATCAGCGTCAGCAAGCCGCCCAGGGGGATCGGCAAGTAGGTCACGCCAACGCGCAGATCGGGCAGGGCCGCCATGAACTGATTCCAGGTGGACATGCACAGCTTGGTGCCCCAGATGGTCATGAAGATGCAGATGGCCGCCATCAGCAGTTGCGAAAAAATCGCCGCTGCGGATTTCAGCTGCGGTGGCATGCGGTCGGTGAGCATGGCCACGGCCATGTGCGCACCGGCACGGTAACTGGCGGCGGCGCCGATGAAGGTGAACACCATCATCAGCAGGATCGCCGTTGGCTCAGGCCAGCTCGAACCGGTGCCGAGCACGTAGCGGGCGAAGACGCCCCAGGGAATCATCAGGGAAATCGCCAGGACGGAGAGGCCGGCGACCCAGATGCACGTCATGTAGATCTTGTCGTTGATACGCAGCAGCAGATTCTTCATCGGGTTCCACCGTAACCGGGCGCGCCTGAACCGCTGGCGCGCCGGGCCTTTTTCATGAGTACAGAGCGGGAGGCGTTACTGAACGGCTTCGATCTTTTTGATCAGGTCGGCGTACTTCGCGCCGTACTTTTCCCGTACCGGTGCGGTGGCGTCGTAGAAGGGTTTTTTGTCAACGGTGATGAACTCGACGCCAGCGGCCTTGAGTTTTTCTTCACTGGCAGCGGACTTCTTGTCCCACAGTACGCGCTCTTCAGCCTGGGCAGCCTTGGCGGCTTTTTTCACCAGTTGCTGTTGATCCGGAGTGAGTTTTTCCCAAGTGATTTTCGACATCACGATCGGCTCCGGCAGGATCAGGTGACCGGTCAGGCTGTAGAACTTGGCGTTCTGGAAGTGGTTGTGTTCGAGCAGGGTCGGCGGGTTGTTTTCCGCGCCGTCGATCACGCCGGTCTGGAGGGCGCTGAAGATTTCCCCGGTGTCCATGGCGATGCCGTTACCGCCCATGGCGTTCATCATGTCGATGAACATCGGGTTGCCTTGTACGCGGATCTTCATGCCCTTGAGGTCTTCGAGCTTGCGCACCGGTTTCTTGGTGTAGATGTTGCGCGTGCCGCCGTCCATCCAGGCCAGGGCCACCAGGCCGAATTCGGAGTTGGTGATCTTGTCGAGAATCTCATCGCCCACCGGGCCGTCGATGACGTTACGCATGTGTTGCTGGTCGCGGAAGATGAACGGCATGTTGAACACGTTCACATCCGGCACCACAGGGCCGACGATACCCAGGCTGACGCGCGACAGCTGCACCGCGCCGACCTGCATCTGCTCGATGACTTCCTTCTCGGAGCCGAGCACACCGCCCGGGAAGTATTGGAAGGTCAGTTCGCCGTTGGTTTCCTTGGTCAGGGTGTCGCCCATGGATTTTTCAGCCACCACGGTTGGGTAACCGGCGGGGTGAATGTCGGCAAATTTGAGTTTCATTTCCGCCTGAGCGGCACCGGCAAAGGTGAACATCAGCGGGAGTGCAGCGGCGAGCAAGGTGCGTTTGAAGTTCATGGGGGGTGAGTCTCCAGTCTTGTTATTTTTGTGTTCAAGGCGCAGCGGTGCAGCAGAAGGTCTAAAGCAGATCGTTGAATTCAGGTTCGGCGAGGCCTTTGACGCCTGGCTTCAGGGCGAACACGCCGCCGGCCAGGGATTGCGGGTCGTGGTCATCGCCGGGGCGAATCGAGGCGACAAACAAGGTGTCCAGGTTGCTGCCGCCGAAAGCGCACATGGTCGGTTTCTTCACCGGTACTTCCAGCGAGAAATCCAGCCGGCCGTCCGGGGCGAAGCGGTGAATCAGGCCGGCGTCGTTGGCGCAGATCCAGTAGCAGCCTTCGGCATCAACGGCAGCGCCATCGGGGCGGCCGGGGAAATGATTCATGTCGACGAAGATTCGGCGATTCGATGGCGTGCCGGTCTCGGTGTCGTAATCGAAGGCCCAGATCAGTTGCACATTGGGGTGCGAATCCGACAGGTACATGGTCTTGCCGTCAGGGCTGAAAGCGAGGCCGTTGGGCACGATGAAGCCATCCAGCTGCGCTTCGATCACGCCCGTCTGCCCGGCGCCGTAGCGATAGAGTCGGCCTTCGGGCGCGTTCAGGCCCATGTTCAGCACCATGCTGCCCGCCCAGAAACGCCCTTGGCGATCACAGCGACCGTCGTTGAGGCGCATGTCCGCGCGGCTGTGCTCTACGGTGGCGAGCAGCTCACTGTCGAGGCTGCCGTCGCTGTGCGGGTGCAGGCGAAAGAAACCGCTTTCCATACCGGCGACCCAGCCACCACTGCGGTGGCGGGTGATGCAGGCGAGCATTTCCGGGGCCTTCCACGAGGCAACATGCCCGGTGTCAGCGCTCCAGCGTTGCAGCCCGCCGTTGGGAATATCGACCCAGTACAGAGCGTTTTCCTGCGGCACCCAGACCGGGCTTTCACCGACCGCGTTGCGGGCGTCGACGATCAATTCGGCTTGCATACTCATTCCCATGGTTTTTATTGGAGGGGATCAAGTCGAACGGTCAGTCGCCGAACGGGCCTGCTGCGACGAAAGCGCCGCCCTGGTAGATCCGCGCCGGGTCATCGTCGGCTGGCATCGGTTGCGCTTCGACCTTGTCGCGGAAGATTTCCGAGGTGTCCTTGGCTTCGAAACCGAGATGGCTGGCGTAGCGGTTGTCCCACCAGACGTCTTTGTTGGCGGACATGCCGTAGACCACGGTGTGGCCGACGTTCGGGGTGTACAGCGAGCGTTCGAGCAGTTGCGTGAGATCGTCGAAGCTCAGCCAGGTGTGCATCATCCGGCGGTTCTGCGGTTCGGGGAACGAGGAGCCGATGCGGATGCTGACGGTTTCGATGCCGTAGCGATCGAAGTAGAAACTGGCCATGTCCTCGCCGTAGGACTTGGACAAGCCGTAGTAACCATCGGGACGACGCGCCGAAGTGGCGTCGAGCTGTTGGTCCTGTTTGTAGAAACCGATGACGTGGTTGGAACTGGCGAAGATCACCCGCTTCACACCGTGCTTGCGCGCCGCTTCGTAAATGTGGAACACGCCGCTGATGTTGGCGCCGAGGATTTCTTCGAACGGGCGCTCGACCGAAACGCCGCCGAAATGCAGGATCGCATCGACGCCTTCGACCAGTTGATGCACGGCTTGCTTGTCGGCGAGGTCGCAGAGCACGACTTCTTCGTGTTCATCGACGGCCGGGGCGAGGGCGGCGATGTCGGACAGGCGCAGCACATTGGCGTAAGGGCGCAGGCGTTCGCGCAACACTTTGCCCAGGCCGCCGGCGGCACCGGTCAGCAGCAGGCGGTTGAAAGGAGCGCGGGGGGTAGAGGTAGACGTCATGGCAATCCCTGAACACATTGTTATTAGGTTTGTTGTAGGTTGTCGTATGACTGCGCTGAAGTATCGGTAGGGTTTCCGGATCTTGTCAACGCGACTTTTGGTGTAGATGACGGAAGGGCCCGATTCATTTTCTCAAGACCCGATACCTGCCTTGCAATGCAATCCCCTTGTGGGAGCGAGCCTGCTCGCGAATGCGCTGTGCCAGTCAGCACAAGTCGACTGGTCCGGCGCTTTCGCGAGCAGGCTCGCTCCCACAGGGCAAACCGCCAACCCTTACAACAACGAAATCGGATAGCTGATAAAGATCCGGTTCTCGTCGAATTCATTGGTGCTGAAGTCCCGGCGAATGGTCGCGTTGCGCCATTTCACGTTGAGGTTCTTCAGCGGGCCGCTCTGCACGGTGTAGGCCAGCTCCGATTCGCGGCCCCACTCCTTGCCGTCATTGGTGGTGGCGGTGTGCACGTTATCGCCGCTGATGTAGCGGTTCATCAGGGTCAGACCAGGCACGCCCAGGGCAACGAAGTTGTAGTCGTGACGCACCTGCCAGGAGCGCTCTTTGGCGTTGTCATAACTGGCGTTGTAACTGTCGTTGGCCAGGGTGCCGCCGCTGGTGCCGTTGACGCGCATCCAGGCATCGTCGCCGGTGAGTTTCTGCAGGCCGACGTAGAAGGTGTTGCCGCCATACTTGGCCGAGAGCAGGGCGAACGCGGTCTTGTTGTCGAGGTCGCCGGCCTGAGCGCTGCCGTCTTCCTTGCCTGTGAAAAAACCGAGGTTGGCGCCCAGCGTCCAGTCGCCCATCGGCTGGCTGTGGCTGAGGTTGAAATACTGCTGCTGGTAGATGTCAGTGAGTTCGGCGTACCACACGCCGACCATCGTGCGTTTCTCGTTGAAGCTGTATTCACCGCCGCCGAAGTTGAATCGATCGGAGGTGAATGCACCGCGGCCGTTCATCGACATGTCTTCCATGCTCGCATCGTTGCGCGGGCTGTTGCCACGGAACTGGCCGCCGTAGACGGTCAGGCCGTTGATCTCGGTGGACGTGATCTGGCCGCCGCGAAAGGTCTGCGGCAGGGAGCGGCCATCGTCGGAGCGCAGGATCGGCAGCACCGGCATCCATTCACCAACCTTCAATTCGGTCTTCGAGACTTTGGCTTTCAGCGCCACGCCGAGACGGCCGAAGTTATCGGCGGGGCGCCCGTCATCGTGGATCGGCAACAACTGCGTACCGCCAGTGCCTTTGCCACCATCGAGCTTTTGCGAGTACATGCCAAGGATGTCGAGGCCGAAGCCGACGGTGCCCTGGGTGAAGCCGGATTTGGCGTCGAGAATGAAGTTCTGCGTCCATTCTTCAGCCTTGCCCTGCGGATTGGCCGGGTTGACGAAGTTGCGGTTGAAGTAGGCGTTGCGCAGGTTCAGCGTGGCTTTGCTGTCGTCAAGAAAGCCTTCGGCATCGGCGCTCATCGGCAGGGCCAGAGCGAGGCTGCTGCAACCGATCAGGCTGAGGGTCGAACGCGGTTTGAAATGGGCAAAACGTGACGGGCGGACGGAATTGCGGGCGAGTGGGCTCACTGTGACGCTCCCTGGATCGTTTGTTGTTTTTATTATTTGTCATACGTCGTCGTACAACATCGATGCGGATATTTCCCAGATTTAC
>NZ_RAZO01000115.1:0-1110 GCF_004307535.1 Pseudomonas sp. Sample_9 | reverse complement strand
GATCACACTTCATATCTGAACTGAAATATTTGTAGTAATAGATGTAAATTTTTTCAGTTTAGTTCGTCGGCCGACGATTACTAACATGACTTGAGTGTGGCTATTCGTTAGACCTATTCTTCGAAATCAAAAGATCGCAGCCTTCGGCAGCTCCTACAGGGAAATGCATTCCCAATGCAGGAGCTGCCGAAGGCTGCGATCTTTGATCTTCATATGCGCCAATTATGTAACTCAGATACTCAACCCTGAGTGTTATTGACTGGTCGCTCACCCTGAGTGCTCTGACGGAGGATTAATGGATTTCTGGACCCTTTTCCAGGTATTGATATTAGGCGCGGTAGAAGGCGTGACTGAGTTCCTGCCCATCTCGAGTACCGGCCACCAGATTATTGTCGCCGACCTGCTTGAATTCGGCGGTGAACGCGCGATGGCGTTCAACATCATTATTCAACTGGGGGCCATTCTTGCTGTGGTCTGGGAGTTTCGTCCGAAGATCTTCGAAATCGTCAAAGGCCTGCCCACCGAGCGCAACGCGCAACGTTTCACCCTTAATCTACTGATCGCGTTTTTCCCGGCCGTTATCCTCGGCGTGTTATTCGCCGACGCGATTCATGAATACCTGTTCAACCCGATCACCGTTGCGGTGGCCCTGGTTGTCGGCGGCATCGTCATGTTGTGGGCCGAACAGCGCAGCCATGTAGTCAGCGTCGAACATGTCGACGACATGCGCTGGTCTCACGCGTTGAAGGTCGGTTTCGTACAATGCCTGGCGATGATTCCCGGCACCTCGCGTTCCGGCTCGACCATCATCGGCGGTCTGCTCTTCGGCCTTTCGCGCAAAGCCGCCACCGAGTTCTCGTTCTTCCTCGCCATGCCGACCATGGTCGGCGCCGCTGTGTATTCCGGCTACAAATACCGCGACCTGTTCCAACCCAACGACCTGCCAGTCTTCGCCCTCGGCTTCGTCACCGCATTCATCTTCGCGATGATCGCCGTGCGTGGCCTGCTGAAATTCATCGCCAACCATAGCTACGCCGCGTTCGCGTGGTACCGGATCGGTTTTGGTTTGTTGATTCTGGCGACTTGGGTGTTTGGCTGGGTGAACTGGAC
>NZ_RAZO01000428.1:7426-9245 GCF_004307535.1 Pseudomonas sp. Sample_9 | reverse complement strand
CAGAACACCGATACCCACGCGTGCGAGGCGTCGGCGCCGATCAGGCGTGGCTGCCCCGGCGGCGGCTGGGTGAGCAGGTAGCCGCTGACATAACGCGCCGCCAGACCGCGCGAGCGCACACAGGCCAGCATCAGATGAGCGAAGTCCTGACACACGCCGCGTCTACGCTCCAGCACCTCCACCAGCGGCGTCGCCACCTGGGTGGCTTCGGCATCGAAGGTGAATTCGCTGAAGATCTTCTGCATCAGCGCCTGCACCCCGAGCAACAACGGTCGCCCCGGCGGAAAACAGCTTTGCGAGAACTCGACGAAGCTGCGCTTCAAATGCACATAGGGTGACTGGAACCGGTAGCGACAGGCTTCGAGCAAGTCGACGGAGAGCGGCTGACTGCTGTAGGTCAGCGCATCGCGGGTCTGCTCCCACGCTGGCGACTGGTTGAAATCCAGCGCCGGCCGCGCCAGCACCTCGACCGTCAGCCGGGCGTTGACCTGCAATTGGTCATGGGGCCGTTCAAATGCCAGACGCGTCAACGGATTGCCGAATACGTCCAGCTCATCCCGGCGCATGGTCGGCTCGGGGCTGATCAGCAACTGCTGCTCGGTGCAACGCTGCCAGCTGCATTCGCGCGGCCACAGGTGCGCCAGTTGCTGCGCGAGGGAGACCGGGCTGTCGTAGTGATAACAGGTGTCGTGAAAGATCTGGTACTGAGCGCTCATCACACGGACACCGTACGCTGACTGACATCATCGACATGGGCGAAATGGCGCAGCGCCAGACGATCCGATACCTGGCCGCTGGCTTCGGCGATTTCCTGCAACAGATCGGCCAGACCATCCAGCGCGGCACGTACGCTGGATTTGCCGAACAGCGGATTCTCCAGGCAACCGAGATCAAACCGCGACAGGCGCTCGACCAGTTGCGGCAGCGCGGTTTCCCGAGGCGCGGCGAAATCGTCGTTCAGGCGTTTCAGCGTGCGGGTCACCAGTTTCAGCTGAAACAGCACCGCGTGGGGGTTCTGCTCATCCAGCAGCAGCAAATCCAGTACCGGAATCAGTTGCGCCACCGCCAGATAGCGCGAGCGATAGGTGATGCTGCTGTTACCCAACTCCAGCAACCACTCCAGCCCGGCCTGATCGAAAGCACCCGCACCGCGCAGAAATGCGGCGAGGCTGCTGCTGAGAAATTGCAGGCGTTCGATGCGCCGGCCAATCATCAGAAAACGCCAGCCTTCGTCGCGGGTCATGTCATCCAGCGCAAACCCCGACAGCGCTGCCAGCGACATCACCAGACGGTTGAGAAAATCCAGCAGTTCACCGAAGTCCGGTTCATCGACTTCCAGCTCCAGCGCCTCGCGCTGCAATTCGACCAGCGCCTGCCAGTTTTCCCGGGACAGCTTGCCGCGCACTTGCGAGGCGGCCCATTGCAGGCGTTGCAAGTTGGAGCGCAGGCTGAACGACCAATCCTCGCCCAGCAACGCAGCGAGCAGGCGCTCCGGCAGTGCGCCCTCATCCGGCAACAGCGTCAGCCGCTCGCCGAGATCGACCGCTGCTTGCAGCGCCTGCGGATCATCGCCATCGACGTAACGCGTGAGCATGATGCGCAGCAGCCGCGCGCTGTCGTCACAGCGCTCGCAGTAGCGGCCGAACCAGAACAGATTTTCCACCACCCGCGACGGCAGATATGGATCGCGGCGGACCAGATCGTGCACGCCGACACTGCGTTGCGCCTTCCACTGCTCGCCACTTGGCGCACGATCGCTGAGCACCCAGGTGTCCTTGCTCGCCCCGCCGCGCTGCATCGACACCACCTCGGCATCGGC
>NZ_RAZO01000428.1:0-7326 GCF_004307535.1 Pseudomonas sp. Sample_9 | reverse complement strand
CTCTGCGACGGGAACGCCGGTTTGATCAACAGCTCCGGGAGTTTTTCCAGCGCCTGCGCCAGCACTGGCGCTTCACCGCACCACCAGGTGGCGATCGACGGCAGGATCAGTTCTTCGCCGAACAGGTATTGATTGATCTTCGGCAGAAACCCCAGCAGACCCGGCGATTCCAGCACGCCGCTGCCCAGCGAATTGGCGACCAGCACCCGCCCCTGCCGCACCGCCTCTAGTAGACCTGGGACGCCGAGCGCCGAGTCGGTACGCAGTTCCAGCGGGTCGCAGAAATCATCGTCGAGGCGGCGCATGATCGCGTGCACCCGGCGCAGGCCGCTTAGGGTTTTCAGGTACACCGTGGCATTGCGCACAGTCAGGTCGCCGCCCTCGACCAGCGGATAGCCGAGCTGGCGCGCCAGATACAGGTGCTCGAAATAACTTTCATTGAACCGCCCCGGCGTCAGCAGTACCACCAGCGGTGCGTCATCGCCATCCGGCGCCTGCCGCGCCAAAGTTTCCTGCAAGGTGCGGAAGAAACCGGCCAGATGCTGGACCTTCAGATCGCGGTACAAATCTGGAAAGGCGCGGGAGACGATGGTGCGGTTTTCCAGCGCATAGCCGGCCCCGGACGGCGCCTGCGTGCGATCGGCAGTGACCCACCAGCGACCATCCGGCGTGCGCGCCAGATCCACGGCATACAAATGCAAAAAAGCTGACTCGGGCGGGGCAATGCCCTGACAAGGCCAAAGAAAATTGTTGTGCCCGAATACCAGCTCGGCGGGCAGCAGGCCCTCGCTGATCAACCGCTGCGGACCGTATAGATCCGCCAGCACTGCGTTGAGCAAGCGCGCACGCTGAGCGATGCCGGCGGACAATTGCTGCCATTCATCAGCCGCGATCACATGGGGCAGCAGATCCAGTTCCCACGGCCGGTCAGCGCCCTTGGGATCGGCATAGACGTTGTAGGTGACACCGTTTTCCTGAATCTGCCGCGCCAGCAAGGCCTGACGCTGCACCAGCTGCGCCGGGCTGCTGCGCTGCAACTGATCGAACAGGCGCTGCCAATGCGCACGCACTGCGCCGCTGCCGTCGAGCAGTTCGTGATAGGTGCCCGCAGTCAGCGGGTAGCGGTCTAACAGGTCAGGCATGGAAAGCTCGGCAGACAGCAGGGAACGGTCAGACTAACGCAGGCACATGACACGCGGATATACGAAAAATCCGCGTGTTGCGTAGGCTCTAGTAACGGCGCAGGTCGATGGTCATCGGTAGCTCGTCATTGATTTCAACCTTGGGTACGGGAAGTTTCCCCGGCGTGTGTCCGAGGCGGAAAAACCGCGCCATGCGCCGGCTCTCCGCCTCGTTGGCATTGACCGGCAACGTTTCGTAATTGCGCCCACCGGGATGGGCGACGTGGTACTGGCAACCACCCAGCGAACGCCCCATCCAGGTGTCGAGCAGGTCGAACACCAACGGCGCGTGCACCGGTATGGTCGGATGCAGGCAGTTGGCTGGTTGCCAGGCTCGAAAGCGCACCCCGGCGACAAACTCACCCACCCGCCCGGTCGGGTGCAACGGCACCGCGACGCCATTGCAAGTCAGCAGATAGCGATGTGGCGGCAGGCCGTTGAGCTTGACCTGCAAGCGCTCCAGCGACGAATCGACGTAGCGCACCGTGCCGCCCGCCGAGCCCTCCTCGCCCAGCACGTGCCAGGGTTCGAGGGCCTGGCGCAGCTCCAGCTCGATGCCATTGACGGCGTAGTCGCCGACCTTGGGAAAACGAAACTCCAGGTGCGCAGCGAACCACTCCGCGCGCAACGGGTAGCCGGCGTTGTTGAGTTCGACGATGACGTCGGCGAAATCCTCTTCGATAAAGTGCGGCAACAGAAAGCGGTCGTGCAGCTCGGTGCCCCAGCGTGCCAGTTTCGCCGGCGTATAAGGCTCGCGCCAAAAGCGCGCGACCAGCGCCCGCAGCAGCAACTGCTGAGCCAGACTCATGCGCGCATGGGGCGGCATTTCAAAAGCGCGAAGTTCCAGCAAGCCAAGACGCCCGGTGGCGCCGTCCGGTGAATACAGTTTGTCGATGCAGAATTCGGCGCGATGGGTATTGCCGGTGACGTCGATCAGCAGATTGCGCAACAGTCGATCGACCAGCCACGGCGCACATTCCTCGCCCGGTTCCGGCATCTGCGCGAAAGCGATTTCCAGTTCGTACAAGGCGTCATTACGCGCCTCGTCGACCCGTGGCGCTTGGGACGTCGGGCCGATGAAGAGGCCGGAAAACAGGTACGACAGCGAAGGATGGTTGTGCCAGTAGCTGATCAGGCTGCGCAGCAGATCCGGCCGCCGCAGAAACGGTGAGTCCGCCGGTGTCGCGCCGCCGAGGACGAAATGGTTGCCGCCACCGGTGCCGGTGTGGCGCCCGTCGATCATGAACTTCTCGGTGGTCAGGCGGGTTTGCCGTGCCTGTTCGTAGAGAAACTCGGTGCGCTCGACCAACTCGTCCCAGCTCGCCGATGGCTGCACGTTGACCTCGATCACGCCCGGGTCCGGAGTGACACGGAAATTGCTCAGGCGCGGATCACTCGGTGGTTCATAGCCTTCCAGCAGCACCGGGCAATGCAATTCTTCGGCGGTGGCCTCAATGGCCGAGACCAGTTCCAGATAATCCTCGACCCGCTCCAGCGGCGGCATGAACAGATACAGCCGCCCTTCGCGGGCCTCGGCGCAGAATGCGGTACGGGTCAGCCAGTCAGCGGACTCATCGATTTTCGGCACGCGCTCATCCAGCGCAGCAGGTTCGCCGTGCACACCGAGCTGCGCGGCATCCGGCAGATCAGCGAAGTCCTGATTCGGATCGTTGGGATGGATGAACGGATATTCCGCCGCTTTCACCCACGGCTGCGACGCCAGCGGCAAGCGGTAACCCAGCGGCGAATCCCCGGGCACCAAGCGACAGTGCTCATCGCGCAGATACCAACGCCCGCTCTGCCATTGATCGCCCTTGGCCGTGCGCGCCAGCGGCAGCACCTGACCGATCACCTTGTTCAGGCCCTGACTGAAGACCTTGCGCAATCGCGCGCGCTCCAGCGGTTCTTCCAACCGCGAATCTTCGGCGCTGACGTTGCCGGGCAACGCGCCCTCGCGCCAGAGGTAATAGAGATGATCCTCGTAAGCCGGGAAGACAAAGCGCGCAGGCAACTTCAGGCGTTCGGCGACGCTGGCGAGAAAGCGTCCGGCCAGTTCGCCGTCGGCGCCATAGTCCTGCTGTTCGTCGGCGATCAATGCGTCGTTGTGCCAGATCGGCTGACCGTCGCGGCGCCAGTAACAATTGAGCGACCAGCGCGGCAACTGCTCGCCGGGATACCACTTGCCCTGGCCGAAATGGACCAGCCCCTGCGGCGCGTATTGCTTGCGCATGCGCTGAAACAGTTCGGCGGACAGCCGACGCTTGTCCGGCCCCAGCGCGGCGGTGTTCCATTCGGCGCCGTCCGGGTCGTCGATGGAAACGAAGGTCGGCTCGCCGCCCATGGTCAGGCGCACATCGCCTGCGAGCAGATCGGCATCGATCTGCCGCCCCAGCGCCTGGATCGCCCGCCACTGTTCATCGGTGTAGGGCTTGGTGACACGTGGCGCTTCCCAGATTCGCTCGACCGACATTTCGTGGCTGAACTGTGTCTCGCAAGGTTCGACCAGACCACTGATCGGCGCCGCCGAGGACGGATCGGGACTGCACGCCAACGGAATATGCCCTTCCCCGGCGAACAACCCGGACGTCGCATCAAGGCCAATCCAGCCGGCCCCCGGCAGATACACCTCGCACCAGGCGTGCAGGTCGGTGAAGTCGACTTCGGTGCCGGACGGGCCGTCGAGGCTTTTCAAATCGGCGGTCAGTTGAATCAGGTAGCCGGAAACAAACCGCGCCGCCAGACCGAGATTGCGCAACAGCTGCACCAGCAACCATGCCGAATCACGGCAGGAACCGGAGGCGTGTTGCAGTGTGTGCTCCGGAGTCTGCACGCCGGGCTCCATGCGGATCAGGTAGCCGATGTCTTCGCTGAGGCGCTGATTGAGCGCCACCAGAAAATCCACCGCCGGCAGTGGCGTGCGGTCGATGCTGTCCAGGTAAGCCTTGAACGTTGGCGTCAGCGGCAGGGTTTCGAGGTACGGCGCCAACTCCTTGCGCTCATCGGCGGCGTAGCTGAACGGGATTCGCTCGGCGTACGGTTCGAGAAAGAAATCGAACGGATTGAACACCGCCATTTCCGCTACCAGATCGACTTCGATGCGCAGCTCTGCGGTTTTTTCCGGAAACACCAGACGTGCCAGGTAATTACCCTGGGGGTCCTGCTGCCAGTTGATGAAATGCTGCTCGGGCGAGACTTTCAGCGCATAGGAAAGAATTCGCGTGCGGCTGTGGGGCGCCGGGCGCAGGCGGACGATCTGCGGGCCGAGTTCGACAGCGCGGTCGTAGCGATAATGCGTGACGTGATGCAATGCGACATGAATCGACACGGCGTGCCTCCTGCGAGCCTTGGGCGTATGGGAAAGCGCGCAAGACTTATGCCATGCACAGGCTTGCGCGCTTTCGCGAAATGCTCAAGGCAGTACAGCACCAAAACCGGGCGATGCGAGGAAATGCTTGGACTCAGTTGCACGCAAATGTTGCGAACGCTGATTCTTGCGGTGTTTGATCGGACGCTTTCGCGAGCAGGCTCGCTCCCACATGTGCAATGCGTTCCCCTGTGGGAGCGAGCCTGCTCGCGAAGAGGCCAGCGGCAACAACTCATTTCCTGAGGCCTGAAATGCAAAACGCCAACCCGAAGGTTGGCGTTCTGTTCAGCTCAAGCAGTGTTTAGCGCGGCACGACCGGCTTGCGCGTCGGCTTCGGCCCTTTGCCTTTGGCCGCATCCTTGCGTTCCTTGGCCGCCTGCTGGTTGCGGGCGAATGCCGCAGCCTTGGCCTGTTCACGCTTGTCCCACGGATTACCGCCATCACTGGCACGCGGCGGCAAACCGGTGTGCTGAGTGAGGATCTTGGTGGTCTTCTCTTTGGCGACCTTGTGGCTGCCGGCCGGCGTCGAGTTCTTGCGACGGGCGCTCTGGTAGCTGTCGGTGGCCGGCTGATGCGCCGGAATCAGTTGATCCTTGCCCGGGCCGATCAGATCGGCGCGGCCCATGCGGATCAGCGCTTCACGCAGCATCGGCCAGCCTTTCGGGTCGTGATAACGCAAGAACGCCTTGTGCAGACGACGCTGATCTTCGCTCTTGACGATGGTCACGCCGTCGCTCTTGTACGTCACCTTGCGCAGCGGGTTCTTGCCCGAGTGGTACATCGCCGTAGCGGTGGCCATCGGCGACGGGTAGAACGCTTGCACCTGGTCAGCGCGGAAGCCGTTGCCCTTGAGCCACAGGGCGAGGTTCATCATGTCTTCGTCGGTAGTGCCCGGGTGGGCGGCGATGAAGTACGGAATCAGGTACTGCTCCTTGCCCGCTTCCTTGGTGTACTTCTCGAACATGCGCTTGAACTTGTCATAGCTGCCGATGCCCGGTTTCATCATCTGGTTGAGCGGACCTTCCTCGGTGTGCTCCGGGGCGATCTTCAGGTAACCGCCGACGTGGTGGGTCACCAGCTCCTTGACGTACTCCGGCGACTCGACGGCGAGGTCGTAGCGCAGGCCGGAAGCGATAAGGATCTTTTTCACACCCGGCAGGGCACGGGCGCTGCGATACAGCTGGATCAGCGACGAGTGGTCGGTGTTCAGGTTCGGGCAGATACCGGGAAACACGCAGGACGGCTTGCGGCACGCGGATTCGATTTCCGGGCTCTTGCAGGCGATGCGGTACATGTTCGCAGTCGGGCCGCCGAGGTCGGAAATGACCCCGGTGAAGCCTGGGACCTTGTCGCGGATCTCTTCGATTTCGCGAATGATCGACTCTTCGGAACGGTTCTGGATGATCCGTCCTTCGTGCTCGGTGATCGAGCAGAAGGTGCAGCCGCCAAAGCAGCCACGCATGATGTTCACCGAGAAACGGATCATGTCGTAGGCCGGGATCTTCTCCTTGCCATACGCCGGGTGCGGCACACGGGCGTAAGGCATGCCGAACACGTAGTCCATTTCTTCGGTGGTCATCGGAATCGGCGGCGGGTTGAACCAGACATCGAGCTCGCCATGCTTCTGCACCAGCGCACGGGCGTTGCCCGGGTTGGTTTCCAGGTGCAACACGCGATTGGCGTGGGCGTACAGCACCGGGTCGTTACGCACCTTCTCCATCGACGGCAGGCGGATCACGGTCTTGTCGCGGGTCATGCGCGGGCTGGCCAGGATCTGCACGACCTTGGCTTCCTGCGGATCTTCGACCGGGCCTTTTTCCTGCTCGATGGCGCAGGCCTGGGTGTCCTGGGTATTCACGTACGGGTTGATGATCTTGTCGACCTTGCCCGGACGGTCGATGCGCGTAGAGTCGACTTCGTACCAGCCCTGCGGCGTATCGCGACGGATGAACGCGGTGCCGCGCACATCGGTGATGTCTTCGATCTTGTGGCCCCACGACAGGCGCTGGGCAACTTCGACAATCGCACGCTCGGCGTTGCCGTACAGGAGAATGTCGGCGCTGGCGTCGATCAGGATCGAGTTGCGCACGCGATCCTGCCAATAGTCGTAGTGAGCGATGCGGCGCAGCGAGGCTTCGATGCCGCCGAGCACGATCGGCACGTGCTTGTAGGCTTCCTTGCAGCGCTGGCTGTAGACCAGGCTGGCGCGATCCGGACGCTTGCCGGCCATGCCGCCGGGCGTGTACGCGTCATCGGAACGGATTTTCTTGTCCGCGGTGTAGCGGTTGATCATCGAGTCCATGTTGCCCGCCGCGACGCCGAAGAACAGGTTCGGCTCGCCGAGCTTCATGAAGTCGTCTTTGGACTGCCAGTTCGGCTGCGCGATGATCCCGACGCGGAAGCCTTGCGACTCCAGCAGCCGGCCGATGATCGCCATGCCGAACGACGGATGATCGACGTAGGCATCACCGGTAACAATGATGATGTCGCACGAATCCCAGCCGAGCTGATCCATCTCCTCCCTGCTCATCGGCAGGAATGGCGCTGGCCCGAAACATTCGGCCCAATATTTTGGATAGTCAAATAACGGCTTGGCTGCTTGCATGTCGACGACCGGTGTTGAAGTGAAAAATCGCGGGCGCGGAATATAGCACAAATTTTGACCAATTCCGACGACGGTGGTCGGTTTCTCTGTGCGCAGCTCTCGCGCCGCCAACCCGCCACACATTACGCGTTTTTGTTGAACGCACGACGCACGAAACGGCAAGGAAGCCGCCCGCC
>NZ_RAZO01000016.1:2710-9322 GCF_004307535.1 Pseudomonas sp. Sample_9 | reverse complement strand
CATTCTGCTTGTAAGGCAGACGCTCTCCCAGCTGAGCTAATCACCCTTCGCTTCGGTGTGGCGCGCATTCTACGGAGCACCCCAACCTCTGGCAAGCACTTTTTTAAATAATTTTCCGAGGCCTTCCAAAGGCTTAGAGAAGGGTTGGCCTATGCCCCGGCGAAGACAATAATGCCCCCCTTTGTATAAAGGAGTGACTCACCCCATGTGGTTCAAGAACCTGCTGATCTATCGCCTGACCCAAGACCTGCCTGTCGATGCCGAGGCGCTGGAAACTGCACTGGCGACCAAACTGGCGCGGCCGTGTGCAAGCCAGGAGCTGACCACTTACGGTTTCGTCGCGCCGTTCGGCAAGGGCGAAGATGCGCCGCTGGTACACGTCAGCGGCGATTTCCTGCTGATCTCTGCGCGCAAGGAAGAACGTATTCTCCCGGGCAGCGTCGTGCGTGACGCGGTCAAGGAAAAGGTCGAAGAGATCGAAGCCGAGCAGATGCGCAAGGTCTATAAGAAGGAACGCGATCAGATCAAGGATGAGATCATCCAGGCGTTCCTGCCGCGCGCGTTCATTCGTCGCTCGTCGACCTTCGCTGCGATCGCGCCGAAACAGGGGCTGATCCTGGTCAACTCGGCCAGCCCGAAACGCGCCGAAGACCTGCTGTCGACCCTGCGCGAAGTGATCGGCACCCTGCCCGTGCGTCCGCTCACCGTGAAAATGGCACCGACTGCGGTGATGACCGAGTGGGTCACCACGCAGAAAGCCGCCGACGATTTCTATGTGCTGGACGAGTGCGAACTGCGCGACACCCACGAAGACGGCGGCATCGTCCGTTGCAAGCGTCAGGACCTGACCAGTGAAGAAATCCAGCTGCATCTGAGCACCGGCAAAGTCGTCACTCAGCTGTCGCTGGCCTGGCAGGACAAACTGTCGTTCATGCTCGACGACAAGATGACCGTCAAGCGCCTGAAATTCGAGGATCTGTTGCAGGATCAGGCGGAACAGGACGGTGGCGACGAAGCCCTGGGCCAACTGGATGCCAGCTTCACCCTGATGATGCTGACCTTCGGCGACTTCCTGCCGGCACTGGTTGAAGCGTTGGGTGGGGAAGAGATGCCGCAGGGGATCTGACTCTGACGAGTATCTAACCTGTGGGAGCGAGCCTGCTCGCGAATGCGGTGTGCCAGTCAACATTAATGTGTCTGGCTCACCGCATTCGCGAGCAGGCTCGCTCCCACAATGTTTTGTGGTGTAACCAAAAATAAGGATCAAGCCATGCGCGCACTGGCTGCACTCAGCCGCTTTGTCGGCAATACCTTCGCTTATTGGGTTCTGATATTCGCAGTCGTGGCCTTCCTGCAACCGGCGTGGTTCATCGGCCTGAAAAGCGCGATCGTACCGCTGCTGGGTCTGGTGATGTTCGGCATGGGCCTGACCCTCAAACTCGACGACTTCGCCGCCGTCGCTCGCCACCCATGGCGGGTGGCGCTGGGCGTGGTTGCGCATTTCGTGATCATGCCCGGTGTGGCGTGGTTGCTCTGCCAGGTGTTTCACCTGCCGCCGGAAATCGCCGTCGGCGTGATTCTGGTCGGTTGCTGCCCGAGCGGCACTTCGTCAAACGTGATGACCTGGCTGGCGCGCGGTGACCTGGCGCTTTCCGTGGCCATTGCCGCCGTCACCACCCTCCTCGCTCCGCTGTTGACCCCGGCACTGATCTGGCTGCTCGCCTCGGCGTGGTTGCCGGTATCGTTCATGGAGCTGTTCTGGTCGATCCTGCAAGTGGTGCTGTTGCCGATCGTTCTCGGCGTGGTCGCGCAGCGGCTGCTCGGCGACAAGGTGCGGCATGCGGTGGATGTGTTGCCGCTGGTGTCGGTGGTCAGCATCGTGATTATCGTCACCGCCGTGGTGGCGGCGAGTCAGGCGAAAATTGCCGAGTCCGGTCTGCTGATCATGGCCGTGGTCATGCTGCACAACAGCTTCGGTTATCTGCTCGGCTACTTCACCGGGCGCCTGTTCGGCTTGCCGCTGGCTCAGCGCAAGTCGCTGGCACTGGAAGTCGGCATGCAGAATTCGGGACTGGGCGCGGCATTGGCCAGTGCGCATTTCTCGCCACTGGCGGCGGTGCCGAGCGCGCTGTTCAGCGTCTGGCACAATATTTCCGGAGCACTGCTGTCGACGTACTTCCGGCGCATGAGCGAGAAGGAAGACCGCGACAACCTCGCGCAACGGGCGGTCGACTGAGCCGAAAACTTGATCCCCGGGTTAATGCTCGTCAGTATATTGCGCAACGCGGGGACGACCCTGCGGCTCGATCGAGTCATTCATCTGGGGACGACCCCGTCAATCGATGGAGGTCCTGCATGTCCTGGATCATTCTGTTTTGCGCCGGCCTGTTCGAAGTCGGCTGGGCCGTCGGCCTGAAATACACCGACGGCTTCACCCGCCCGCTCCCCACTGCCCTGACCGTTGCCGCCATGGCCATCAGCCTTGGTTTGCTCGGTCTGGCGATGAAGGAATTGCCGTTGGGTACGGCGTATGCGATCTGGACCGGTGTCGGTGCCGTGGGTACGGTGATCGCCGGGATCATTTTGTTCGGCGAGTCGATGGCGCTGATTCGGCTGGTCAGTGTGGCGTTGATCGTCACAGGTTTGATAGGCCTTAAAGTCAGCGCTTAAGCCACTAGCGTCTTCGCGAGCAGGCTCGCTCCCACATTCAACCGCGTTCCGTTATTGGAACAGGGCCAACTGTGAGAGCGAACCTGCTCGCGAAGGGGCCTTTTGATACACCGACTATCTGACAGCCCCGCGCAACTCCCCCACCAACACCTGCAACTTCGCCGGCTCCGTCCCTTCAGTAATCGCCGGCCCCGCCACCAGCGTCACCCGCGACCACAAGCGATGGAACAAACCCTTGCTCGGATCGCGACTAAAGAAACTCCCCCACAATCCTTGCAACGCCAGCGGAATCACCGGTACCGGGGTCTCTTCGAGAATCCGCGTCACGCCGCCACGAAACTCGTTGATCTCGCCATCGGCGGTCAATTTACCTTCCGGGAAAATGCACACCAGTTCGCCGTCTTTCAGATATTGGGCGATGCGGGTGAAGGCTTTTTCGTAGATCTGGATATCTTCCTGGCGTCCGGCGATAGGAATTGCGCCCGCCGTGCGAAAAATGAAGTTCAGCACGGGCAGGTTGTAGATCTTGTAGTACATGACAAAGCGAATCGGCCTACGCACCGCCCCGCCGATGAGCAAGGCATCAACGAACGACACGTGGTTGCACACCAGCAGCGCCGCGCCCTCGTCCGGGATCGCTTCAAGGTTGCGGTGCTCGACGCGGTACATGGAATGGCTGAGCAGCCAGATCATGAAGCGCATGCTGAATTCCGGAACGATCTTGAAGATGTAGGCGTTGACGCCGATGTTCAGCAGCGACACCACCAGAAACAGTTGCGGGATCGACAGCTTGGCGACGCTCAACAAGACGATCGAAACAATCGCCGACACCACCATAAACAGCGCGTTGAGAATGTTGTTGGCGGCAATCACCCGCGCCCGTTCGTTTTCAGCCGTGCGTGACTGGATCAGCGCGTACAGCGGCACAATATAGAAACCACCGAAAATACCCAGGCCAAGGATGTCGATCAATACCGCCCAGGTGTGCACGAAGCCCAGCACGGCAATCCAGCTATGGCCGGTGACGCTGTCCGGGATCCCACCGGAATGCCACCACAGCAACAGGCCGAACACGGTCAGGCCAAACGAGCCAAACGGCACCAGTCCGATCTCGACTTTGCGCCCGGAGAGCTTTTCGCAGAGCATCGAACCCAGCGCGATGCCCACCGAAAACACCGTCAAAATCAACGTGACCACGGTTTCGTCACCGTGCATCCATTCCTTGGCGTAGGCCGGGATCTGCGTCAGGTAAATCGCCCCGACAAACCAGAACCACGAGTTGCCGACAATCGAACGTGACACTGCTGGCGTCTGGCCCAGACCGAGTTTCAGCGTCGCCCAGGATTGACTGAAAATGTTCCAGTTCAGGCGCATTTCCGGCGACGAGGCCGCCGCGCGCGGAATGCTGCGGCTGGCCAGATAACCCAGCACGGCAATGCCGACGATCGCTGCGGAGACTACCGGCGCGTAGTGCTCGGACGACATCATGATCCCGGCGCCGATGGTCCCGGCGAGAATCGCCAGAAACGTGCCCATTTCCACCAGACCGTTGCCGCCGACCAGTTCATCGTCGCGCAAGGCCTGCGGCAGGATCGAATACTTCACCGGGCCGAACAACGCCGAGTGCGTGCCCATGGCGAACAGTGCCACCAGCATCAGCGACAGATGATCGAACAGAAAACCGATCGATCCTACGGCCATGATGGCGATTTCCGCGAGTTTGATCAGACGGATCAGCGCGTCCTTGGCGAATTTTTCCCCGAACTGCCCGGCCAGCGCCGAGAACAGGAAAAACGGCAGGATAAACAGCAGCGCGCAGAGGTTGACCCAGATCGAGCGATCGCCCTCGATGGTCAACCGATAGAGGATGGCGAGGATCAACGACTGCTTGAACACGTTGTCGTTGAACGCGCCGAGCGACTGGGTAATAAAGAAGGGCAAAAAGCGCCGGGTGCGCAACAGGTTGAACTGTGAGGGGTGACTCATCTTCCGTGTTTCCTGATGTTAGGTAGTGAGGCCTGGGTGCTTGTTATTGGAATCCCGCACCACGATCCAGGCCACACCTTACCTAAACTTTTCGGATTATTTCTTCAAACCTGCGATACACGGCGAGACAAACAGCTCGCCTCGCCACGCGCCCTGCACGGTGCGCTTGCCGACGATCAGCCACATTGCCGCCAACAAAATCACCAGCGCCGTACCGAACACACTGAAAAATGTCAGGTTGAGGATACTTGCCAGTTTCAGCGTCGCCAGCGAATACACGCCCAATGGGAAGGTGAAGCCCCACCAGCCGAGGTTGAACGGAATGCCGTCACGCAGATAACGCACGGTGATCAGCAGCGCCATCAACATCCACCACAGACCAAAACCCCACAGGGTGATCCCTGCCACCAGCCCTAATCCTGAGGCGATTTCACCGACGCCGGGCAGACCATTCGCGGCAAAAATCGCTGGTGCCTCACCGCCCAACAGCAACATGCCCAGCGCACCGGTGCCGATCGGACCCAGCGCCAGCCAGCTCGACGCGGCCATGTTTTCGTGGGGCAGTTTGTGCAAGGCCATGCGCAGCAACAGAATGGTGAGAATGCTGAACGCCACTGGCAGGGAGAAAGCCCAGAGCACATAGCTGGTGGTCAGTACGACGAGTTGCCCATGGGCGTCGGTCAGATGCGGGGCGAGCAGGCCACCGCTGGCCGCTGCCACTTCCGCTGCCACCACCGGCAGCAACCAGACCGCGGTCATCTGATCGATGCTGTGTTCCTGGCGGGTAAACATCATGTACGGAATCAGCACACCGCAGGCCAGCGACATCGCCACATCGATCCACCACAACACTTCAACCAGCTGGATGACACCGTCGCCCCAGCGCGGCAGCCCGAACAACAGAAAACCGTTGATGATCGTCGCCAGGCCCATGGGAATGGTGCCGAAGAACATTGACACGGTGGAATGGCCGAAAATCCGCCGCGCCTCGTCAAAGAACAAAATCCAGCGCGCGGCGTAGGCAGCGGTAAACAAGCTGAACAAGAGAATGTTGAACAGCCACAGCCCCTCGGCCACGGCGCGCAATCCGGGAATGGCCAGCGGCAACTGAGCAAGTGCCAATGCCAGCACACCGGTGCCCATGGTTGCGGCGAACCAGTTCGGCGTGAATTGGCGAATCACTTCACGAGGATGTTGAAGCTGACTGAAAGGTTTGTAGCCGGGGGTGACACTGTTGGGGCAAATCATCATGAACTCCTGTCCTCTGGTGAGGTTGAGTCCATGGTAGATCCGAATCGAATATCGATATAACGGGTAATATCTCTAACTGTTATCTGTTTTGCAGATAAGTGTCCACACGCGCTAAGGAGCGCTGCAAACTCTGCCCGTCTGCGGACGCAGACTGAGCAGCAGCGCAGCAACCGCCAGCACGATCAACACAACGCCGTAACCATCGGTGGTCGCCAGCAGTCCAAAGTTGCGCGCCAGATACCCGGCAAGCAACGCCGGCAAACAGAACGCCAGATAGCTGAGCACGTAATAAGCTGACATCAAGCCGGCTCGTTCATGCGGCAAAGCCAGCGGCACCAGGCTGCGCACCGCTCCGAGAAAGCCCGAACCAAAGCCGCAACCGGCGACCAGTGTGCCGAAGAAAAACAGCGGCAGACTGGCGCCATGCACGCCGAGCAAAATCAGAATCAGCCCGACCGGCAGCAGGCTCGCGCCCAGCCGCAGCGCCTGAGCGGCCGGGCGATTGCGCATCGTAAAAATCATCAACGCACCGGTCACGGTGAGCGCCGCGACCGTCGCACCGCCGATCAGATTGGAGGTAGAGCCAGTGGCCGTGCGCACCAACGACGGTGCCAACGAGGCGTAAAAACCACCGAGCGCCCAGGTTGCGGTGTTCAGTGGCAGCACACGCCACAACGTTGAACGCGCTTGCACCGGCACGTGCAG
>NZ_RAZO01000016.1:0-2610 GCF_004307535.1 Pseudomonas sp. Sample_9 | reverse complement strand
TGTTCAGTGGCAGCACACGCCACAACGTTGAACGCGCTTGCACCGGCACGTGCAGAGTCGGCCGCAACGACGCCAGCGCCCCACCTTGGCGCGAGACACTCTCCGGCAAGCGCCAGACATACACGCCCTGCAACATAAACAGCGCCAACAGCAACCAGTAAGTCAGCTGTAACGGCGCCGGTGCGAACTCTGCCAACAAGCCACAGCCCAAACCGCCCAGAGCCATCCCCAGTAACGGCGCGACGCTGTTAACCAGCGGCCCCTGCTGCCGGTCGGTGTCGAGCAATGTTGCGCTCAAAACGGCGGTGGCCATGCCGGTGGCGAAACCCTGCAGCACCCGCGCGCCGATCAACCACGACACGCTGTCGGCATAAATGAACAGCAGCATCGCCAGCGCATTGAGCAGCACGGCACTGAAGATCACCGGTTTGCGTCCGAGATGGTCGGAAAGCGAACCAACCGTCAGCAACGCCGCCAACAGACTGAAAGCGTAAACGGCGAAGATCAGCGCCAACATCGCTGCCGAGAAATGCAGTTGATCCTGATACAAGTGATACAGCGGCGTCGGCGCGGTGGAAGCGGCGAGAAAACTGAGTAAGGTGATCGCCAGAAACCACAAGCTGGACCGGTGGGAAGCGACATTATTCAAGGGGCTGGTCATGGGCACACTCCGCAAAAGCTAATTTTTTGCTTTTGCGGAGTGTGCTACCGCCCAGCGCTTAAAGCAAATTCTTTGTGTTAAGGTCTGCCGCATGGCTATTAAAGAAGGTTTACGCCCCGGTGGCCGCAGTGCCCGGGTGCAGGAGTCGATTCATTCGGCGGTCAATGCGCTGCTGCAAGAGCAGGAACGTTCCACCGTGACCGTCCCGCAAATCGCCGCCCGCGCGGGGGTTACGCCGTCGACGATCTACCGCCGCTGGGGTGATCTGGCAGCATTGCTGGCGGACGTCGCCCTCGCCCGCATGCGCCCGGACAGCGAGCCGGCGAACACTGGCAGCCTGCGCGGCGATATCCGCGCCTGGGCCGAGCAATATCTCGACGAGATGAGTTCAGAGGTCGGGCGCAACATGATGCGTGACGTGCAGGCGAGCGCCACGCCGGGGTATTGCGTGGCGATCATCGGTGCGCAGTTGCAGACCATTGTCGATCGCTATCCGAATGAAAAGACACCGAGTGTTGATCGCTTGATCAATCTGGTGGTGGCGCCGGTGGTGTTCCGGATTCTGTTTTCGGCCACGGCGCTGGAGGTGGATGAGTTGCATCGGTTGATCGATATTGCGCTGCGTCTTGACTGACGCGCTCACTCCCACAAGGAAATGCATTCCAATTGTGGGAACGAGCCTGCTCGCGAAGAGGTCCGCCCGGTCACCACAAAAACCACCCGGTACCCCGCCTGCGACACCCCGCCACGCCACGACCTTGGTCGACACTGACTAACCGCCGCGCCCGTGCGAGACTGTCCGCCCGGGCAGGAGTGCCGGGGAGTCTTTTGTCGGGAGTGCTGCATGTCGTTGTCCACCGGGCTGATCGCCGTCGTTGCCCTGGCCTACATGGCCATCATGTTCGCAATCGCCTTCTACGGCGACCGTCGCAGCACGCCGTTGCCGCCACGGGTGCGCGCCTGGGTGTACAGCCTGTCACTGGCGGTTTACTGCACCAGTTGGACATTCTTTGGCGCGGTCGGTCAGGCGGCGGAACAACTGTGGTCATTCCTGCCGATCTACCTCGGGCCGATCCTGCTGCTGGTGGGCGCGCCGTGGGTCCTGCAGAAAATGGTGATGATCAGCAAACAGGAGAACATCACCTCCATCGCCGACTTCATCGCCGCGCGCTACGGCAAGTCACAATCGCTGGCGGTGGTTGTGGCGCTGATCTGTCTGGTCGGCGTGCTGCCCTATATTGCCCTGCAACTCAAAGGCATTGTCCTCGGCGTGAACCTGTTGATCGGCGCCGGCGCCGATGCCATGGGCACCCGCGCCCAGGACACGGCGCTGATCGTGTCGCTGGTGCTGGCGCTGTTCACCATCGTCTTCGGCACGCGCAACCTCGACGCCACCGAACACCACCGTGGCATGGTGCTGGCGATCGCGTTCGAATCGCTGGTCAAGCTGTTCGCCTTTCTCGCCGTCGGCGCCTTCGTCACGTACGGCCTGTATGACGGTTTCGACGACCTGTTCAATCAGGCAATGCTCGCCCCGCGCCTTGAGGCGTACTGGAAGGAAACCATCAACTGGCCATCGATGGTGGTGCAGACCGGCGTGGCGATGATGGCGATCATTTGCCTGCCCCGGCAATTTCACGTGACCGTGGTGGAGAACATCGACCCGCAGGATCTGCGCCTGGCGAAATGGGTGTTCCCCGCCTATCTGGCATTGGCCGCACTGTTTGTAGTCCCGATCGCCCTTGCCGGTCAGATGATGCTGCCCAGCCACGTGCTGCCCGACTCGTTCGTGATCAGCCTGCCGCTGGCCCAGGCCCATCCGGCGCTGGCGATGCTGGCGTTTATCGGTGGCGCATCGGCAGCGACCGGCATGGTGATTGTCGCCAGCGTCGCCCTGTCGACCATGGTTTCCAACGACATGCTGTTGCCGTGGCTGTTGCGGCGCAACA
>NZ_RAZO01000192.1:6669-9350 GCF_004307535.1 Pseudomonas sp. Sample_9 | reverse complement strand
AGCTGCGCTGCGGTCCATCGATAAATCCGGCGAGGTCGCTGGCCATGATGCTTGCCGAGGCCAGTGATTCGCAGGCATGGACCAACAGGGTTTCGTTGTCCGCAGCCGGGTCGACGATGAACAGGGTGCTGGGTTTGCGCGGTGCGGCAGGGTTTTTGATGAGGCGGGGGTTGAGGTAGTAATCGATGGCGCGGTCGACGGCTTCCTTGAGTTTTTGCGCTTCGAGGAGCGGGTCGGCGAAAGTCGGATCGGCAAGGGGTGGATCGGGCGTTATCTTTTTCACGGGCTCAGTCTCCTGATGGAGTAGGGCCGCAACCCGTTCGCGACTAAACGAAAGGGAGGCAGCTGCACGCAGGTTAGTCGACCGATGAGCCACGAAATCGGCGCGCCCGAAGGCGCCCTGCGCACAGCCACCATCAAGTGCAGGTATGCAATACCTGGCTGACAGGAACCTGTGCGTCGTGGACAAGCGGGCGACTAAACCCGACCACTGATGAGCAGTGGCAGGCAAACGATAGAACCCGCGCCCCAGGCGCACAAGCCGGCGGATTCTGGCGTAGCCGTAGGCAAAGGCGCAAGGATTTGTGGGCTGTTGCGAGGTAACGGGGCGTCTGTTTAAACGGCTGGTTTAAGCGCTGCGATAAATCGGTTGAATAGCCGAACCCTTTCGCGAGCAGGCTCGCTCCCACAGGGACGGCGGTTGTACTGAGGAACCGTGAACACCGCCGAATCTGTGGGAGCGAGCCTGCTCGCGAAGACGGTGCGTCAGTGAAAAAATTCCTGACTGACGCACCCGCTTGCCCCTTACAACTGATAACTGAAACTGATGCTGTACCGCGGCTTGCGGTTCAACGTGTCCAGCGCTTCATCGGACATTGCCTTCGCCACTTCCAGGGCGACGTTGTAGTACTTGGCATCGCCGAACCTCAGTCCGAGCGCGGTGGATGACAGGTTGTTGGCCTGCACCGGCAGTTGGTTGAACCAGCTGCGCGAGCGGTCGACGACGACGTAGGGTTGCAGGATGCGCACCCAGTTGCCGTCGCGGTTGAAGCTGTAGTTGACCTCGTAGGCCACGCCCCAACCCTTGTCGCCCGAGGCCTGGTCGTCGGGGTAGCCACGGCCGAAATTCTGCCCGCCGAATACGGCGCGTTCGCTGTCGGGCAAGGTGTCATCGCTCCAGTACAGCGCCGCCGAGAGCACGCCTTGCCAGTTGTCGAGAAACTTGTCGCTCTGCACGCCGGACAGTCTGACGCGGAAGAAATCCAGGTCGATGTCGTCGTAGTTGGTGTGCGCGCCGAGGTTGTCGAAGCCCTGGTAGACACCGGCACTGAGGATGCGCAGTTGGCGGGCGTCGGCCTTGCGCCAGTCGCCTTCGAAAGCCAGGGCGCGGACGTCGGTGCGCAGTTCGGTGCTGAAGGGAAAGTTGATGCCGTCGTAGCGCGTCTTGTCGTCGACCGCATACAGGCGCGAGCCGGCGGTCAGCAGTTCGTTGGCGGAGGCGATCAGGGGCGTGCTGAAGCCGATCGAGTAGCGATCGTTCTCGCGGTGAGTACTCAGGCGTCCGCCACCGCCCACCAGCACTTCGGTGTCCGGGTCGGCGCGGTAACGCGAGGCCGAGACGTTGAGTTGCGTGCCCTCGGTATCGAGGAACTGGCTGTAGTCGAGACGGTAGTAATGCTCTTTATCGTCGCCCGGTGGAAACAGGCCGCTGAGGCTCAACTGTTCGCCCATCGACGTCTGCGAATTGCTGCTGACACCGAGCAACGCCTGCGGGCCGTTACGGTTGTCTTCGGTGGTGCTCAGGGTGCTGGTGAACGGTTTGCGACTGGCCTGGGCAACCAGGGTGGTCGCGCCATCGGTGGTGCCGGGCGGTGGCACTTGCGCTTGAATGGTTACCCCGGGAATGCGGCTCATCAGCGTGGTATAGCGCTCGAAGGTCTTGCGCGTCAGCGGGCGTTCGGCCTGGATTTTCGCGGCGAGTTCGTCGAGCAGGCCTTTGACCCGGCCGATGTCGCCCTGCATCTGGATATCGCGCACGTAGCCCTCGACCAGCACCACCCGCGCCACGCCGTCATCGAAGTTCTGTTGCGGCAGGAACGCGTAGGACAACAGATAGCCGTCCTGCTGATAGCGACGGGTGATGTTGCGCGTGGCTTCGATCAGTTCGGCAAGGCTGGCCTGGCGGCCGATCAGGGGCTTGTAGATTTCCGCGAGTTCGTTGAGCGGGTAGATCGTGCCGCCTTCGATCTGCACGGTCTTCAGGTTGACCTTGGTTTCCATCAGCAATGGCTGCGCGGCGGTCGCACCCGGGTCCGGCACTTGCAGCGGCGCCGCGCTCGGCCGATAGGCGTCGGCGGGCAGGTTGGGAACGGGGAGGTTGCGGATGGTTTCGTTGCTGTTGAGAAAGCTGGGCAAGGTGTCGGCGAGGGCAGCGGAACTGAGGCTCAGGCACAGCAGGGATGCCAGTACGCGCATAGGACACTCCATGGTCAGAACACAGCACAGGGCAAAATTTTCCTTAGAAAAAAGGCGGAAGACTCGTGGGAATCTTCCGCCCTCAACCAAGCGTAGGCGCTGTAGGTAAGGCCGTCGAATCGGCCAGGTGCAATTCAGCGTTGAGTGCCGCTCAACGCGCCGGTCAGGCCGCCGAGTACCCCGCCCAGACCGCCAGTTGTGCCGCC
>NZ_RAZO01000192.1:1465-6569 GCF_004307535.1 Pseudomonas sp. Sample_9 | reverse complement strand
CCGAGTACGGTGTTGATCGACGCAATCGTGTTGCCCAGCCCGCCAGCGGTGACGCCGCCGGCACTGACCACTCCGCTGGTGCTGCCGGCATTCAGGCCGCTGCCAACGTTGACCACCGCACCACCCACGGTTTGCAGCAGGCCGGTACCGCCGAGGCCACCACCGATGCCACCGATGCCGCCAGTACCCGAGCCAGTGCCATTGGACACCAGGCTGCCCGCTTTGCCGACCGCCGTGCCGGTGTTGCTCAGGGCGCCGCCGAGGGTGTTGGTCAGGGCATTGCCGCTGCCTGCGTTGGTAACTTTGCCGCCGAGGCTGTTCACCGTTGCGCCGACTTGCGCAATCGCTCCTTTGAGCGGATCACCCAGTCGCGTGGTAACGCCCAGTTTGTCGGTGGTGCTTTCGACCATGGCGATCACCGGCACCAGGCCGCTGCCGACCTTGTTGGTCAACTGGCTGGTCGGGCCGCTGGTCAGTGAGGTGTTGAGGGTGTCGCCAAGCATGGTGACTTTTTCACCGATGCCATCGACCAGCGGCGCCACCCGGGTGACTACACCGCCCACGACGGGAACGCTACGGGTCGTTGTGTTCAGTTTGACGCTGAGGTCCGACACGCCGTCGCCAACATCGGAAACCGCGCCGCCAAGCGAGGCCACGGTGGTGGTCAGGCCATTGGGGTCAGTGGCCAGTTTGCCGATGCCATCAGTGACGCCATCGCCCAAGGTGCTGACCACGTTGCCGGTGGTGTTGGCCACGCTTTGGACGATGCCGCCAGCGACCGGAACAGTACTCAGTGAATCGCCGATCTGGCCGACGCCATCGCCGACACCGCTGACGGTTTTGCCGACATCCTGAACAAGTGTTGTGGTCACCAGCGAAGGTGCAGCGGGATTGGTCGGGTTGGTGGGATCGGTCGGGTCTGTCGGATTGGTTGGGTTGGTCGGATCGGTGCCACCGCCAGTTCCACCAGTGCCACCGGTTCCACCAGTGCCTGCGGTATCGCCACCAGTGCCACCTGTGCCGCCGGTGCCGGCAGTATCGCCGCCGGTCCCGCCGGTCCCGCCACCCGTGCCACCGCTGCCATCGGTACCCGCCGTGCCGTCCGCCGTCGAGCTGCCCGAACTGCTGCGATGGCCGCCACCGCCGCTGCTGCAGCCGACGAGTCCCACAGAAAGAATCAGTGCCAGCGCGATTGCCGATTTGGACCACATCACTTGAGTTTTCATGATTGAGATTCCTGCACCTGTCACAACGTTACGTTGCCTTCGATGGCCCGCCGATCTGTCGTCGGCGATGCCTCGTCCGTGACTGTAATCTCAGTCGAGGGCAGGTTTTTCACCATTCTCAAGTTGGTATTAACCCCTTTATGTAGAGGGGCCGGCGCAATGCCGAAGGACTAGTACCCAAGTAATAAACGCGCAAAAAAAAGCCTTGAAATTCAAGGCTCGGTTTTTTGCAAAGCGGCGGGCAGGGCGCGGAAAAACTTAAGTGATATATACACAATTAACGGGTTTTTCCGCCCCGCCAGATCAGGCGATCGGTTGCCATTGACCGACCATATGTTCCAGGTCGCCGGCACCGATCAGGCGCAACTCACCGCTGGAGCCTGCGGCACTGGCCAGCAATGTCACTTCACTGGGCAGGCGCACCGGTTTGCGAAAGTGCACGGCGATTTCCAGGTTGGCTTTGGGCAGGTGATCAGAGAGTGCCGCCAGTGTGCGCGCCTTGTTCCACAGTCCATGGGCGATCGCGGTGGGAAAACCGAACAGCCTGGCGCTCGACGCACTCAGGTGAATCGGGTTGTAGTCGCCGGAGACTTTCGCATACTGGCGACCGATATCGGCCGGCGCGGTCCAGCGCGCTACTTCCAGCAGATCCTGTGACGGCTGCCAGTCCTGAGCCAGCGCCTCGCCCTCGAGTTTCACCCCGCGACAGAGCATGCGGCTTTCGGCTTCCCACAGCGGCCCGAGCTGATCGTCGAGGGTGGTCAACAGATCGAATGTCGCGCCCTTGGCATGTGGTTGCAGGTTGTGCACGCGCACGCTGACTTGCGCGCGGCTCATCGCGCCCATCGGCCGCAGCACGCGGATGCGGTTGCTCAGGTGAATCAGCCCCAGCAGCGGGAACGGAAAATCCCTGGCCGTGAGCAATTGCATCTGCAAGGCGAAGGCGAGGATGTGCGGATAGGTTGGCGGCAGCAGACCGTCATCGACGAAACCGCAAACCTTGCGATAGGCCGCCAGCCGTTTGCCGTCGATATCGACCCAGCAACGCAGGCCGCTGTCGGGCAGTTGCGTACCGGTGATTTTGCGTCGCGTCGCTGCGCGCGAATAAAGCCCCGGCAGACTCGGTTGGCGATCCAGCGTGTGCCATTCGATGCTCATGCTCAAGCCCCCAGAACGCTTTGGCCACAGACCCGCAGCGCCTGCCCGGTGAACGCGCCCGTGCCCGGTTGCGCCAGCCACGCCACGGCTTCGGCGACGTCTTGCGGCAAGCCACCCTGGCCCAGCGAACTCATGCGCCGCCCGGCTTCGCGCAGGCCGAACGGAATGTGCGCAGTCATTTGCGTCTCGATAAAACCCGGGGCGACGGCGTTGATGCTGATCCCGCGTTCCAGCAATGTCGGCGCCCATGCCTGGGCCAGACCGATCAGGCCAGCCTTGCTCGCCGCGTAGTTGGTTTGCCCGCGATTGCCGGCGATGCCGCTGATCGAGGCGAGCAGGACCACCCGTGCGTTGTCGCGCAGGGTGCCGCTGTCGAGCAGCGCCTTGGTCAGCACTTGCGGGGCATTGAGGTTGACGGCCAGCACCGCGTCCCAGAATTCCGGGGTCATGTTGGCCAGGGTTTTGTCGCGGGTGATGCCGGCGTTGTGCACGAGGATGTCGAGGCCGTCGGGCAGCTGTTCGATCAATTGCGCGGCGGCGTCATCGGCGCAGATATCGAGGGTGATCGCACGGCCGCCGAGGCGCGCGGCAAGGGCTTCGAGATCGGTTTTGGCCGGCGGTACGTCGAGCAGAATCACCTCGGCGCCATCGCGGGCGAGGGTTTCGGCAATCGACGCGCCAATGCCGCGCGCAGCACCGGTGACCAGCGCCTTGCGCCCGGCCAGGGGTCGCGTCCAGTCGGTCACTGGGGTGGCGCACGCGGTCAGGCGAATCACCTGGCCGGAAACGAATGCACTTTTCGGCGAGAGGAAGAATCGCAGCGGGCCTTCCAGTTGATCTTCGGCACCTTCGCCGACGTAGATCAGCTGCAAGGTGCCACCGCCGCGCAGCTCTTTGGCCAGCGAGCGCGAGAAGCCTTCAAGTGCTCGTTGTGCGCTGGAGGCGAACGGATCACCCAAGGTTTCCGGCGCGCGGCCGAGAATCACCAGGTGCGCGCTATGGTCGAGATTCTTCATCAATGGCTGGAAGAATTCGCGCAGTTGCTTGAGCTGGTCGGTGTGTTGCAGAGCGCTGGCGTCGAACACCACCGCTGTGATTTTCGGCCCGTGGCCGGGGATCCACGCGGTGGCCAGCGAGGGCTCGGTGCCGTAGCTGTAGATCGCGTCGGTCAAGCGATTGGCAAACCGGCTGATCCGTTCGGCCAGCGGCCCGCCACCGATCAACAGGGCGCCCTCGATCGGCCGCAGACGCCCCGCCTGCCAGCGTTCCAGCCGCACCGGCGACGGCAGGCCCAAGGCCCCGACCAGACGATGGCCGAAGGATGAGTTGGCGAAGTCGATATAGCGGTCAGACATGGAACGCTCTCCAGAAGTTGGGGTTCAAAGTGTGGACTGCCTACGGCAATCAATCGTTCGATCGGCGCAATAAGGCCTACGCTGGAACATTCAGGTTTAGCAGGTATTGCAGATTAATGCGGTTCATGTGGGAGCGAGCCTGCTCGCGAAGGCGGTGCTTCAGGCCCTGAAGTGCTGAATGTGCCGGCCTCTTCGCGAGCAGGCTCGCTCCCACAGGGATGTGCAAATTCGACCATTTGGAACAGGAGCTTTTATGACCCAGCTGCGCCGCGTCGCGATCATCGGCGGTAACCGCATCCCTTTCGCCCGCTCCAACGGGCCGTACGCCACCGCCAGCAATCAGGCGATGCTCACCGCCGCGCTGGAAGGCCTGATCGAACGCTACAACCTGCACGGCCAGCGCATCGGCGAGGTGGTGACCGGCGCGGTACTTAAATTGTCACGGGATATGAACCTGACCCGCGAATGCGTGCTCGGCTCGCGCTTGTCTCCGATGACGCCGGCCTATGACATTCAGCAAGCCTGCGGCACTGGTCTGGAAGCGGCGTTGCTGGTGGCCAACAAAATCGCCCTCGGCCAGATCGACTGCGGGATTGCCGGCGGCGTCGACACCACTTCCGACGCGCCGATCAGCGTCAGCGAAGGCCTGCGCAGGATTCTTCTACAGGCCAACCGCGCCAAGAGCACCGGCGACAAGCTGAAAACCCTTTTGCAGTTGCGCCCCCGGCATCTGATTCCCGAATTCCCGCGCAACGGCGAGCCACGCACTGGCCTGTCCATGGGCGAGCACTGTGAGCTGATGGCGCAGACCTGGAATATCCCCCGCGAAGAACAGGATCAACTGGCCCTCGAAAGCCACCACAAACTCGCCGCTTCCTACAGCGAAGGCTGGCACAACGATCTGATGACGCCGTTCCTCGGCCTGACCCGCGACAACAATCTGCGCCCGGACCTGACCTTGGAAAAACTCGCCACGCTGAAACCGGCCTTCGAGAAAAGCGCCAAGGGCACGCTGACGGCGGGTAACTCTACGCCGCTCACCGATGGCGCTTCGGTGGTGTTGCTGGGAAGTGAGGAATGGGCCAAAGCGCGCGGCTTGCCGATCCTCGCTTATCTGCGCGACGGCGAAGCGGCGGCGGTGGATTTCGTCAACGGTGCCGAGGGCCTGCTGATGGCGCCGGTGTACGCCGTGCCACGCTTGCTGGCGCGCAACGGCCTGACCTTGCAGGATTTTGATTACTACGAAATCCACGAAGCGTTCGCCGCGCAGGTCTTGTGCACGCTCAAGGCCTGGGAAGATCCGGAATATTGCAAAACCCGCTTGGGGCTCGACGCGCCGCTGGGTTCGATTGATCGCAGTCGGCT
>NZ_RAZO01000192.1:0-1252 GCF_004307535.1 Pseudomonas sp. Sample_9 | reverse complement strand
GGGGGATGCTTGAAATCGACGCCGACCTGAGCGCCCTTCACCGAATCCAAAGCTGCGATTCAAACCAGAAGCGCTGCGGTCTCTCAGGTCGATGTATTACGGGAGACACCGCAGTCGGCCCCCTCTCCCTCTGGGAGAGGGCTGGGGTGAGGGCAACTGAAGTTCACCGACCATGTCAGATTCTGTCGCAAATGCCCTTGCCGGCCGATACCAATCAATGCCACGGTCTCGGCTATGATTCGCCCGGGTCGCTGCGATTGATCCGGCACAGTGTGTGCATCCTCAAGGTTCACAGGTCGGCAACCCCTCCCCGTCGGGCGAGGATTGCCGTATAACGAGTGACATTCGCGTGTTTGGTAATAAAGGACCCACAATAAAAGCTGATGAAGACTCCAAAACGCATTGAACCCCTGATCGAGGACGGTCTGGTCGACGAAGTGCTGCGCCCACTGATGAGTGGCAAAGAGGCAGCTGTTTATGTAGTGCGCTGCGGCAATCAGTTACGTTGCGCCAAGGTCTACAAGGAGGCGAATAAACGCAGTTTCCGCCAGGCGGCCGAGTATCAGGAAGGCCGCAAGGTTCGTAACAGCCGTCAGGCGCGGGCCATGGCGAAGGGGTCCAAGTTCGGTCGCAAAGAGACCGAAGACGCCTGGCAGAACGCCGAAGTGGCGGCGCTGTTCCGTCTGGCCGGCGCCGGTGTGCGAGTGCCCAAACCCTATGACTTCCTCGACGGCGTGCTGTTGATGGAGCTGGTGGCCGACGAATTCGGCGACGCCGCGCCGCGTCTGAATGACGTGGTGCTGGAGCCGGATCAGGCGCGCGAATATCACGCGTTCCTGATTTCGCAGATCGTGCTGATGTTGTGTACCGGTCTGGTGCACGGTGACCTCTCCGAGTTCAACGTGCTGCTGACCCCGACCGGCCCGGTCATCATCGACCTGCCCCAGGCAGTCGACGCTGCGGGTAACAACCACGCGTTCAGCATGCTCGAGCGTGACGTTGGCAACATGGCTTCGTACTTCGGCCGTTTCGCGCCGGAATTGAAGAAGACCAAGTACGCCAAGGAAATGTGGGCGTTGTACGAAGCCGGCACCTTGCACCCGAACAGTGTGCTGACCGGCGAGTTCGACGATCCGGAAGACCTGGCCGATGTTGGCGGTGTGTTGCGTGAAATCGAAGCGGCGCGCCTCGACGAGGAACGCAAGCAGGCCATTCGCGCGGCGGACGACGCGCCGAAAGGCAAACCCGAAGA
>NZ_RAZO01000063.1:52623-54129 GCF_004307535.1 Pseudomonas sp. Sample_9 | reverse complement strand
ACCCCAATTGCGAAAGCAGTTGGGGTTTTGTTTTGCCTGCGAGAAAGTTTTCAGCCTGCCACCGGGGAAATTCATCCTGAAGTGGATGGCGAGTTTTGGTATGGTGCAGCTCGT
Source organism: Pseudomonas sp. Sample_9 (assembly GCF_004307535.1). NCBI lineage: Bacteria > Pseudomonadati > Pseudomonadota > Gammaproteobacteria > Pseudomonadales > Pseudomonadaceae > Pseudomonas > Pseudomonas sp. Sample_9. The sequence continues at coordinate 54,015 of NZ_RAZO01000063.1, read as the reverse complement.
TTTTTAACGGACTGATGTCCTGCCCACGGATCGGCACTCATTTATGTCAAAGAGTTGCTGTAGAAATGCCTGAACCAATCCCGATCAAGGATCATGAAAAAGAGACGCGGCTGGTCAACAAGCGATTGATCGCCTGCGCTCTGTTTGTCTTCGCCATCAGCTGCGCTCTGGTGGTGCGCCTGTACATCCTTCAGGTCGTGGAATTCGACTACCACTCGACCATCTCCGAAAACAATCGCGTCCATGTCCTCCCGATACCGCCAACGCGTGGATTGATCTACGACCGCAACGGTGTGTTGCTCGCCGACAATCGCCCCAGCTACAACCTGACCATCACCCGTGAGCGTGCCACCGACGTCAATCAAGAATTGGACGAAGTCATCAACTTGCTGCACTTGCCTGCTGAAGACCGCACGGTATTCGACAAGGCGATGAAGCAATCCCGTCACCCATTCACTCCGGTCACCCTGTTTTATGAGCTGACGGAAGAGCAGATTGCCGTCCTGGCGGTTAACGAGTTTCGATTACCGGGACTTGATGTCGAGGCGCAGTTTGTCCGGCACTATCCCCTCGGCGCTCATTTCGCCCATTCGATCGGTTATGTCGGTCGGATCAATGAAAAAGAATCGAAAACCCTCGACTCTGTGGAATATCGAGGTACGCAATCCATTGGTAAAACCGGTATCGAGCGTTTTTATGAGGCGCAGTTGCACGGCCATGTCGGTTACGAAGAAGTCGAAACCAATGCTCAAGGCCGAGTGCTGCGCGTACTCAGGCACACCGATCCGGTGCCTGGTAAAAACATCGTACTCAGTCTCGATGTGAAGCTGCAGGAAGCCGCTGAAGCTGCTTTGGGCGACCGCCGTGGATCCGTGGTTGCCCTTGATCCGTCCACTGGAGAAGTGCTGGCCATGGTCAGCAATCCGAGCTTCGATCCGAATCTGTTCGTGACTGGCATCAGCTCAAAGGAATATTCAGCGCTGCGCGATTCCATCGACCGTCCGCTGTTCAACCGCGTATTGCGCGGCCTTTATGCCCCAGGCTCGACGATCAAGCCCGAAGTCGCCATCGCGGGTCTGGACGCCGGCGTCGTGACCCCACAGACCCGTGTATTCGATCCCGGCTATTACCAACTACCGGATTTCGACCACAAGTACCGCAACTGGAACCACAGCGGTGACGGCTGGGTGGATATGGACGCGGCGATCATGCGCTCCAACGACACCTACTTCTACGACCTGGCGCACAAGCTCGGCATTGATCGTCTGCACGATTACATGGCGATGTTCGGTCTTGGTGAAAAAGTCTCGCTGGACATGTTTGAAGAGTCGCCCGGCCTGATGCCGTCGCAAGCGTGGAAACGCGCTACTCGGCGACAGGCCTGGTATCCCG
>NZ_RAZO01000063.1:49304-52523 GCF_004307535.1 Pseudomonas sp. Sample_9 | reverse complement strand
CTGATGCCGTCGCAAGCGTGGAAACGCGCTACTCGGCGACAGGCCTGGTATCCCGGCGAGACGGTTATTCTCGGCATCGGCCAAGGCTACATGCAGGTCACCCCGCTGCAATTGGCCCAGGCCACTGCCCTGATCGCCAATAAGGGTATATGGAATCGGCCGCACTTGGCCAAGTCGGTCGACGGCGTTGCGCCGGTTGACGAGCACCCGATGCCGAACATTCTGCTAAAGGATCCGCGTGATTGGGAGCAGGTCAACCACGGTATGCAGATGGTCATGCACGATGCTCGAGGCATCGCACGAGCGGCCGCTGCGGGTGCGCAATACCGTATCGCCGGCAAGAGTGGTACGGCGCAAGTGGTGGCGATCAAGCAGGGTGAGCGCTACAACCGTGAGAAAACCCTCGAGCGCCACCGTGACAACGCCCTGTTTGTAGGGTTTGCACCGGCCGAACATCCAAAGATCGCCATCTCGGTAATGATCGAGAACGGCGAGGCGGGTGGTCGTGTTGCCGGTCCAGTAGTGCGGCAGATCATGGACGCCTGGTTACTTGATCAGGATGGCCACCTCAAGCCGCAATACGCAGCGCCGAGCAAAGCACCGGGTGATCCGCACGTCTGAGGCATAACGGTTTCACAGCACAGGCTCCCGTAAGTGAGCCTGTGATTACGCACCAGGTACCGGGCAACTCATATCACCTTCCTCACATTTCAAATATTGCTTGAAGGCTTCTATCCGAGCCTTGGTGACGTCCGTGAGACAGCTACTGTAAACCAACGGATAAACGCTCCCGCCCGCCACCCCAGAAGCCGAAAACGTGCACTCGGCATCCCGAAAGCTGACCCACGCCCGCTGCGCGTTGACCAGCAGCTTCTTTCCGTCCGGGTTGTCCTTAAGGCGTCCGGTGATCTGCTGGTAGATCGTATTCAATTCCTTGTCCGCCGCTTTGAACGCTTGCCCAGCGCATTGATTCATCGTCGCCTGATCACTGGCGTTGGCGCAATCAACCGTGGCATGGGCGAAAGGGGCAAACAAAAAAGGCGCAAGGGCCAGAAGCAGACGCACTGACATAAGGTTCTCGCTGTATCGAGTGGAATGAGTGTAGCGATTGTTATGTACGTAGGCGGGAGGCCTCAAGCAAGCGATCCGCAGTGGCGGTGATTTCCTCGCCTTCATGCAACTGCTCCAGCCAGTGTTCGGGAATCGCCCGAGCGCCGTAGTAAGCACCTGCCAACTGACCGACGATAGCAGCCGTCGTATCCGCATCATCACCGAGATTGGCTGCTTTCAACACCGCTTCGGCGAATGTCTGCGTATGGTGAAAGCACCACAAAGCGGCTTCCAGCGATTGGACGCTATAGCCACTGCCTTTTATTTCAGTTTCCGCTTTATGGAGGTACTCACCCTGAGCAATCGCAATCACCTTGGGCTGGGAAAGCTGGAGCAGTGGCGACCGCCGAAGCTGTGTTTTCTCCGCACCCTCAAGCGCTCGTGCGATCAGGTCAGCCAGCAACTGACAGCACTCGATTGCCTCCGGCGCCGCATGGGTTGTGCGCGAACTGTCGGCGGCGTTGATCTGGATCTGTCCAGCGTCGGGAAAATAAAACAGCACGACAGGCGCCAATCGCATCAGCGACCCGTTACCAGCAGTCAATGGATCAGTCGACCCTGCGAAAGGCTCCCCGGTTCGCTGATACTGTTCCAGTGCATGGCTGACGGTCATGCCGATGTCGAAACATTCTCCGGTAGAGCTCAGGTATCCCCATTTCCACCAATTGAGATAGCGGCCCATCTGATCAGTCGCGTCGAAGCCGTTTTTACTCAGCAGGCTTTCGGCCAGGCACAGTGCCATTGAGGTGTCATCGGTCCATTGCCCAGGCTTGAGCTGGAACGGGCCGCCGCCAACCATATCGCTCAGCGGCTGGAATGATCCTCGCGGCTGGAACTCAACCGTTGTGCCGACCGCATCGCCGCAAGCCAGGCCGAGGAGGGCGCCGCGATACCGATCGGCAAGAGAGGGCTGCATGATTCGTCCTTGTTTCTGCGGATTCGCTGGAAAGATAACAGGTCAGGCGGCGCCGATCACAGAGCGGAAAATACCGCAGGATGTGTCCGCTCGAATCGATGCCTGCAGCGCCTGGATACAACTTCGCATTGGACATGTGGTCATACAAGCCTAGTGTTCAGAACAGGAGGTGACGTATGAAACCAGTACCTAACAGTTTCGAACGCAAGATCACGCTCAAGGCGTCGCGTTCCCACGTCTGGCGTGCATTGGTCGATGCAGAGGCGTTTGGCCAGTGGTTCGGCGTGGCGCTCGAGGGACGGCGTTTCATTGCCGGCGAGTGGACGCAGGGCCAGGTCACGTACCCCGGTTATGAACACGTATTGTGGAATGTGCTGATCGAGCGGGTCGAGCCGCAGCAGTTGTTTTCTTTCCGCTGGCACCCGTATGCGGTCAACCCGAAGATCGACTATTCACAAGAGCCGACCACGCTGGTCAAGTTCGAATTGCAGGACTTCGAAGACGGCACTCTACTCAAGGTCTCGGAATCCGGCTTCGCGCACATCCCTGATATCCGCCAGAAAGAGGCGTATTACATGGACAGCCGCGGCTGGGAGGAGCAGTTGAGCAGGCTTGAACAGTTTCTCGCCGAAAGCGCCAGGGCTCGTGAAAGCGGCGGCGCCTGACACGTCTAAGGGTTTTCGGAAGTGTTTGTATGGCGAATGTCTTACACGCGTTGGTAGCTTTTACGACTATTGCTGATTGGATCCACTGGGTAATCTACACACATCAACTGAGACACAGGGAGTGTTTCAGGATCATGGATGATCGACCATTTGCAAGGATCGCTGCCGACAGGGAGTCGATAATGGTCTTGGGAAAAACCCGCTTCGGCGGGTTTTTTTTCGTCTGTACGTAGGAGCTGCCGAAGGCTGCGATCTTTTGATCTGGCTCTTGAAAACCCAAGTCAAAGAGATCGCAGCCTGCGCGAACGTGTCCCGTTACGAAGCAATCAACTGCCGCAATACATAATGCAGAATCCCCCCGGATTTGAAGTACTCGACCTCATTCAGCGTATCAATCCGGCACAAGACTTCGATTCTTTCCTGACGCCCATCCTCGCGAGTGATAACCAGCGGCAGATTCATCCGTGGCCTCAGCTCGACGCCGGTCAATCCCAGAATCTCGAACGTCTCTTTGCCGGTCAGATTGAG
>NZ_RAZO01000063.1:45700-49204 GCF_004307535.1 Pseudomonas sp. Sample_9 | reverse complement strand
GCTCGACGCCGGTCAATCCCAGAATCTCGAACGTCTCTTTGCCGGTCAGATTGAGGCTCTTGCGGTTTTGATCAAGCTTGAACTGCAACGGCAGCACACCCATGCCGACCAGATTCGAGCGGTGAATACGTTCGAAACTCTCCGCAATCACGGCTTTGACGCCCAGCAGATTGGTGCCTTTCGCCGCCCAGTCACGGCTCGACCCGGTGCCGTACTCCTGACCGGCAATCACCACCAGCGGCGTGTCCGACGCCTGATATTTCATCGCTGCATCGTAGATGGCCATTTTTTCCCCGGTGGGGATGTAAATGGTGTTGCCGCCTTCCTCGCCGCCAAGCATTTCGTTGCGAATACGGATGTTGGCAAACGTGCCGCGCATCATCACTTCATGATTGCCACGACGGGAACCGTAAGAGTTGAAGTCGCGCGGTTCGACGCCTTTTTCCTGCAGATACCGCCCGGCCGGGCTGTCGATCTTGATGTTGCCGGCGGGGGAGATATGGTCGGTGGTCACTGAATCGCCGAGTAAGGCCAAAACCCGCGCGCCTTTGACGTCTTTCACTTCCGGCAGAGGGCCGGAAATGTCGTCGAAGAAAGGTGGATGCTGAATGTAGGTCGAATCGTCCTGCCAGACGTAAGTGGCCGCTTGCGGCACCTCGATGGCTTGCCATTGTTCGTCGCCGGCAAACACTTCGGCGTATTCCTTGTGGAACATCGCCGTGTTGACCTGATTCACCGCCTCGGCGATTTCCCCGCTGCTTGGCCAGATATCGCGCAGGTAAACCGGATTGCCCTGTTGATCCTCGCCCAGCGGTTCGCTGCTGATATCGGTGCGCACGCTGCCAGCCAGTGCGTAGGCGACGACCAGCGGAGGCGAGGCCAGCCAGTTGGTTTTCACCAGTGGGTGTACGCGACCTTCGAAGTTGCGGTTGCCGGACAGGACCGACGCGACGGTCAGATCGGCTTTCTGAATGGCTTTTTCGATTGGCTCCGGCAGTGGCCCGGAGTTGCCGATGCAGGTGGTGCAACCGTAGCCGACCAACGAAAACCCGAGCTGATCAAGGTACTGAGTCAGCCCGGCAGCCTTGTAGTAGTCGGTGACCACTTTCGAGCCGGGGGCGAGTGAGCTTTTCACCCAAGGCTTGCGTGTCAGGCCTTTTTCGACGGCTTTTTTCGCCAGTAGTCCAGCGGCCATCATCACGCTCGGGTTGGAAGTGTTGGTGCAGGAAGTGATCGCGGCGATGACCACGGCACCGTTTTTCAGGCGATAGGTCTTGCCCTCGTATTCGTAGTCCGCTTCACCGACCAGATCGGCGTTGCCCACGGCGACGCCGCCACCGCCCTCGCTTTCCAGGCGTCCTTCTTCCTTGCTGGTGGGTTTGAACTGCAGGTCGACGAAATCACTGAAGGCCTGCGCGACGTTCGGCAGGGAGACGCGATCCTGCGGTCGTTTCGGCCCGGCCAGGCTGGCTTCGACGCTGCCCATGTCCAGCGCCAGGCTGTCGGTGAACACCGGCTCCTGACCCGGCAGACGCCACAGGCCTTGAGCTTTGGTGTAGGCCTCGACCAGTTTCACCACTTCCGGCGGCCGGCCGGACAAGCGCAGGTATTCCAGGGTGACATCGTCGACCGGGAAGAAACCGCACGTCGCACCGTATTCCGGAGCCATGTTGGCGATGGTCGCGCGGTCGGCCAACGGCAGGTCGGCGAGACCGTCGCCATAGAATTCGACGAATTTGCCGACCACGCCTTTCTTGCGCAGCATCTGCGTCACGGTCAACACCAGGTCGGTTGCGGTGATACCTTCCTTGAGCTTGCCGGTGAGCTTGAAGCCGATCACTTCCGGAATCAGCATCGACACCGGTTGCCCGAGCATCGCCGCTTCCGCTTCGATCCCGCCGACGCCCCAGCCGAGCACGCCGAGGCCGTTGATCATGGTGGTGTGGGAGTCGGTGCCGACCAGTGTGTCGGGGAAGGCGTAGGTGCGGCCATCCTCGTCTTTGGTCCAAACGGTGCGGCCGAGGTACTCAAGGTTGACCTGGTGGCAGATGCCGGTACCCGGCGGGACCACGCTGAAGTTGTCGAACGCACTCTGGCCCCAGCGCAGGAAGGCATAGCGCTCGCCGTTGCGTTGCATTTCAATGTCGACGTTCTGTTCGAAGGCACTGGCGCTGGCAAACTTGTCGACCATTACCGAGTGGTCGATGACCAGATCCACCGGCGACAACGGATTGATCCGCTGCGGATCGCCGCCGGCCTTGGCCATTGCCGCGCGCATGGCGGCGAGGTCGACTACGGCGGGGACGCCGGTAAAATCCTGCATCAATACACGGGCAGGGCGGTACTGGATTTCGCGATCGGAGCGGCGCTCCTTAAGCCAGGCGGCAATGGCCTTGAGGTCAGCGCCGGTGACGGTTTTTTCGTCTTCCCAGCGCAGCAGATTTTCCAGCAGGACCTTCAATGACATCGGCAGCTTGTCGAGATCGCCCAGGCTTTTGGCGGCTTCCGGCAGGCTGAAATAGTGGTAGGTCGTGGCGTCGATTTGTAGGGTTTTCAGTGACTTCAGACTATCGAGGGACGGCATTACGATCACTCCTTTGAGTCCGCACGGCTACGGACTGAGGGGACGGGCAGAGCACTAAACCTAGCCCTGTTTTGAGTAGCTGGCTAATAACTGGACTCTATCGGCGTAACCATGGTTCCGACTTCGGCTATCATGCGCCGGTTTTCGTGACAGGCATTGCGGCAACGCAAGGCTTGAGCATCGCGCAGCGGTCGAATGATCGACTGCTGCCCAGGAGTAAGAATGAACACCCTATTCATGCATTGCCGGCCCGGCTTCGAAGGCGAAGTCTGTTCGGAGATTTCCGATCTCGCCGCCCGTCTCAATGTGGCCGGTTACGCCAAAGCCAAAACAGCCGCGGCCTGCGCCGAGTTTGTCTGCACCGAAGCGGACGGTGCCGAACGTCTGATGCGCGGTCAGCGTTTCGCCGAATTGATCTTCCCCCGGCAGTGGGCGCGGGGCTTTTTCATCGATCTGCCGGAAAACGATCGCATCAGCGTAATCCTCGCGCACATGGCCGATTTCCCGGTGTTTGGCAGTCTGTGGCTGGAAGTGGTCGATACCAATGACGGCAAGGAACTGTCGAACTTTTGCAAAAAGTTCGAAGGCCCGCTGCGCAAGGCGCTGACCGCCGCTGACAAACTGGTGGAAGACGCCAGCAAGCCGCGTTTGTTGCTGACCTTCAAAAGCGGACGCGAAGTGTTCCTCGGCATGGCCGATGCCGGCAATTCGGCAATGTGGCCGATGGGCATTCCACGCCTGAAGTTTCCTCGCGAGGCGCCCAGCCGTTCGACCTTGAAGCTGGAGGAGGCGTGGCACCACTTCATTCCGCGCGACCAGTGGGAAGATCGCCTGCACAGCGACATGACCGGCGTCGACCTCGGCGCCGCGCCGGGCGGCTGGACCTGGCAACTGGTCAACCGTGGCATGCTGGTGACGGC
>NZ_RAZO01000063.1:0-45600 GCF_004307535.1 Pseudomonas sp. Sample_9 | reverse complement strand
CCGCGCCGGGCGGCTGGACCTGGCAACTGGTCAACCGTGGCATGCTGGTGACGGCCATCGACAACGGCCCGATGGCTGAAAGCCTGATGGAAACCGGACTGGTCCAGCATCTGATGGCGGACGGTTTTACCTTCAAGCCGAAGCAGCCGGTGGACTGGATGGTTTGCGACATCATCGAGAAACCGGCGCGTAACGCGGCGATGCTGGAAGAGTGGATCGGCGAAGGACATTGCCGCGAAGCAGTGGTCAACCTGAAGCTGCCAATGAAGCAGCGTTATGCCGAAGTGAAACGTCTGCTCGAGCGCATTGCCGACGGTTTCAAGGCGCGTGGGATCAAGGTTGATATCGGTTGCAAGCAGCTGTATCACGACCGCGAGGAAGTGACTTGTCATCTGCGCCGGCACGACACCAGAAAACCCAAATCGCGCTGACACAACACTGAACCTGTGGGAGCGAGCCTGCTCGCGAAAGCGGTGGGGCTGACGGATTGCCTTCGCGAGCAGGCTCGCTCCCACATGGGTTGGACGATATCCCAAGCAATGCGCGACAATGCCGACCAGTTTCTGGAGTGAACCATGAGTGAAATGATCGATACCGCGGTCGACGGCACCCTCGACGCCACCGGCCTGAATTGCCCGGAACCGGTGATGATGTTGCACCAGCACATTCGCGATCTGGTACCCGGCGGCCTGCTCAAGGTGATCGCCACCGATCCCTCGACCAAGCGTGATATCCCCAAGTTCTGCGTGTTTCTTGACCATGAACTGGTCAGCCAGCACGAAGAGGCCGGCACCTATCTGTACTGGATTCGCAAGAAAGACGCTTAACAGCGGCTACACATAGAACAACTGTGGGAGCGAGCCTGCTCGCGAAAACGGTATCTCAGTCACTATTGATGGCGACTGATTCACCGCATTCGCGAGCAGGCTCGCTCCCACATTTTTTTGCCTTGCGTAAAGGCTCAACCCGCCGAACGACTGATCCGAATCCGCTTGCGCGCGCTGCGTGTCAGCCGGATCGACAGCATCAGTGCAGCGCAGCTCAAGCCGACGATCAAACCCTGCCACAAGCCGCTCGGCCCACGTGGCTCGCCGAGCCAATCGGTCAGGCCCAGCGCGTAACCCACCGGCAAACCAATCCCCCAGTAGGCGAACAGAGTCAGGATCATCGTCACCCGAGTGTCCTGATAGCCACGCAGTGCGCCGGCGGCAGTCACCTGGATCGCATCGGAAAACTGGAACAGCGCCGAGTAGACAATCAGCATCGCGGCAATGTGAATCACCGTTGGATCAGCGGTATAGATCGCCGCAATCGGCTCGCGCAGCGCCAGCATCAGGCTCGCCGACAGGCAGGCGTAGGCCAGCGCCGTGCCCATGCCGACTCCAGCGGCAAAACGTGCCTCACGCGGTTCCTCGCGGCCCAGCGCCTGGCCGACACGCACGGTGACCGCCATGCCCAGCGAATAGGGAATCATGAACACCAGGGAGCTGACGTTCAGCGCGATCTGATGCCCGGCCACCACCGTCGCGCCGAGGCTGCCGATCAGCAGGGCGATCACGGCGAAGATGCTCGACTCGGCAAACACCGCGATGCCGATCGGCAAACCGATCGACAGCAGACGTTTGATCACCGCCCACTGCGGCCAGTCGAAACGGCTGAACAGTTCGCTTGAGCGATAGGCCGGTGCCCAGCGTTCGTACCCGGCCAGGCCCAGCGCCATCACCCACATCACGATTGCCGTGGCCCAGCCGCAGCCAACGCCGCCCATGGCCGGCACGCCGAAGTGGCCATAAATGAAGATGTAGTTCAGCGGAATGTTCAGCGCCAGACCGCACAGGCCCAACACCATCGCCGGGCGGGTGCGGCCGATGCCGTCGCTGGTGCAGCGCAGTACGTGATAGAAGGCCACCGCCGGCAAGCCGCTGGCGATGCCGTGCAGATATTGCATGCACGGGCCGATCAACTCGGGATCGACCTTCATCAAGTGCAGCACCGGTTCGGCAGCGACCAGCATCGAGGTAGCGATCAATCCGACTACCAGTGCCAGCCACAACGCCTGACGCACGATCGGGCCGATCTCGCTGTGCTTGCCGGCGCCGAAACGCTGCGCGACCTTTGGCGTGGTGGCCAGCAGGGTGCCGGTCATCAACAGAAATACCGGAACCCAGATCGAGTTGCCCAGCGCCACCGCCGCCAGATCCTTGGGCCCGACGCGCCCGGCCATCACCGCATCGACGAAGCCCATGGCCGTGGTCGCCAGTTGCGCGATGATGATCGGCAGGGCCAGGGCGAGCAGGTTTTTCAACTCCAGGCGAATCCGCGCAGGGCGGCTCAGCGAGACGGCGACAGGTTGGTCAGTTACAGGGTTCACAGGCAAAGCGTCCAGAAAGTATTGATGCGCAGAGCGGCGCATTCTACGCCGCTGACGCCTCGGTCAGGAAATATCCTCTGTTGCGTATTTGTAAGCGCAAACCCTGCTGGCTGATCGACGCGTCAGCACCTAAACTGCCGATCCGCCCAAGGAGCCCGCCATGCTGATTGTTGCCGACGAAAATATCCCGCTGCTCGATGCCTTTTTTGCCGGTTTCGGCGACATCCGCCGAGTGCCGGGCCGCTCCATTGACCGCGCGACGGTCGCGCAGGCCGATGTGTTGCTGGTGCGCTCGGTGACCAACGTCAACCGTGCGCTGCTCGAGGGCAGCAAGGTGCGCTTTGTCGGCACCTGCACCATTGGCACCGATCATCTGGATCTGGATTACTTCAATGAGGCCGGCATCTGCTGGTCGAGCGCGCCGGGTTGTAATGCTCGGGGTGTGGTCGATTACGTACTGGGCAGTCTGATGACGCTGGCCGAAATCGAAGGGGCTGATCTGACGCAGCGTACTTACGGCGTTGTCGGCGCCGGTGAAGTGGGGGGGCGCTTGATCAAGGTCCTGAAGGGCCTGGGTTGGAACGTCAAGGTTTGCGATCCGCCACGTCAGGCTGCCGAGGGCGGCGATTATGTCAGCCTCGAGCAGATCATCGAACAGTGCGACGTGATCAGCCTGCATACGCCTTTGACCCGCAGCGGCGACTCTGCAACCTGGCACCTGTTCGATCAACAGCGTTTGCAGCAACTCAAGCAGGGTGCATGGTTGATCAACGCGGCGCGCGGCCCTGTGGTGGATAACGTTGCGCTACGTGAGGTGCTGCTGGAGCGCGAGGACCTGCAAGCGGTGCTCGACGTCTGGGAGAAGGAGCCGGAAGTCGACCCTGCGCTGGCCGAGCTCTGCTTATTGGCCACGCCACATATTGCCGGTTACAGCCTCGACGGCAAGCAACGCGGGACCGCGCAAATCTATCAAGCCTACTGCGCTTTCAGCGGCCAACCTGCAGTTATCCAGTTGAGTGATCTGTTGCCAGCGGCATGGTTGTCGGAGGTATCCCTGCACTGTGACAGCGACCCGGCGTGGGCGCTGGCGATGTTGTGCCGGGGCGTGTACGACCCGCGCCGCGATGATGCGGATTTCCGCCGCAGTCTAGTGGGAAATGTCGCTGAGCAGCGTGCGGCGTTTGACGCGTTGCGCAAGCAGTATCCGGTGCGACGCGAGATCGAAGGGCTGAAGGTGCGAATCGAAGGTGATGCGCCGGGGTTGCGGCAGATTGTTGAGGCGCTGGGGGCAACCCGTGTCCTGTAGGAGCTGTCGAGTGAAACGAGGCTGCGATCTCTTGATCTTGCTTTTTGGAGATCAAAAGATCGCGGCCTTCGGCAGCTCCTACACGATTCGCAGCTAAATTACAGATATAAAAAACCCGGCCAATCAGGGCCGGGTCAGGAAGGCGTTGGCTGTATCACTCTTGTTCGACAGGCTTGACCAATCGCTTCTCCAGTTCGCGGCAAGCGTCCTGGATCATGTCTTCAGTGATCGGTACTTCGCGGCCCTGCTCATCGATAATCGAGCAACCCAGAGACTGGTCGGGTTTGGTGCGGATCACTTCAATCTTGTCTTCGCTGCTGTGTTGCAAGGACATGGCCTGTCTCCTCATCAGGTTGTGTGCCTAAGTTAAAACCGCCACGTGACCAGGCTGTGACAACTCCCTGCGGTCTGTCGGCGGGCGGCATCTCTACTCAAACAGAAATGACCGCTCGTCTCAACCGCAACCTTAGACCAATCGTTTCTAGCATCCGGACATCCCGGGCATATTTAACCTGACTCATTGTGATTTACAGAGTTCCACCCCATCTGAGTCTGTAGGCTGGCCCGATCCATCTGCACAGACGTGAACTCCATGATCTCCATGCTTTCTTCCCGGCACCGGCGCGCCCTGCGCCTGACCAGTCATTTTCTCCTGCCGTACCGCTGGCATGCCTTCGGCGCATTGCTCGCGCTGATCGTCACCGCTGGCATCACCCTGTCGATGGGGCAGGGCATCAAACTGTTGGTCGATCAGGGCTTCATGACCCGATCGCCGCATCTGCTCAATCAGTCCATCGGGATTTTCATGCTGCTGGTGCTCGGGCTGGCCCTTGGCACCTTTGCCCGTTTCTATCTGGTGTCGTGGATAGGCGAGCGCGTGGTCGCCGACATTCGCCGTCAGGTGTTCAATCACTTGGTGTATCTGCATCCGGGCTTTTATGAGGACAACCGCAGCTCGGAAATCCAGTCGCGCCTGACCGCTGACACGACCTTGCTGCAATCGGTGATCGGTTCGTCGCTCTCGCTGTTCCTGCGCAATCTGCTGATGGTGATCGGTGGTGTAGTGCTGCTGTTCATTACCAATCCGAAGTTGACCAGCATTGTCGTGATTGCACTGCCGCTGGTGATCGCGCCGATCCTGATTTTCGGCCGCCGCGTGCGCAATCTGTCGCGCCAGAGCCAGGATCGCATCGCCGATATCGGCAGTTATGTGTCGGAAACCCTCGGCCAGATCAAAACCGTGCAGGCCTACAACCACCAGGTGCAGGACGAGCAGCGTTTCGCCTCGACCGTCGAGCAGGCGTTCGAAACCGCGCGCAAACGGATCTTCCAGCGGGCGTGGCTGATCACGCTGGTGATCGTGCTGGTGCTTGGCGCGGTGGCGGTGATGTTGTGGGTCGGCGGCATGGACGTTATGGCCGGGCGTATCTCGGCCGGGGAATTGGCGGCATTCGTTTTCTACAGCCTGATTGTCGGCAGTGCGTTCGGTACGCTGAGCGAAGTGATCGGAGAGCTGCAACGCGCTGCGGGTGCTGCTGAACGCATCGCGGAATTGCTGCGCTCGGAAAACATCATCCAGCCACCGTCGACCGGACTGGTCACTTTGCCAGCGCGAGTCAAAGGCGAACTTGAACTGCGCGACGTGCGTTTTTCCTACCCGTCGCGTCCGCAAAGCTTCGCAGTTGATGGCTTGAGTCTGACAGTGAGGGCGGGCGAAACCCTGGCACTGGTGGGGCCGTCGGGCGCGGGAAAATCCACGGTCTACGACTTGTTACTGCGCTTCTACGATCCGCGCGAGGGGCAGATTCTCCTCGATGGCGTGCCGCTGACCAGCCTTGACCCGCTGGATCTGCGCCGCTGTTTCGCCCTGGTCTCGCAAACCCCTGCGTTGTTCTTCGGCAGTGTGGAGGACAACATCCGCTACGGCTGCCCGACGGCCACGCTTGAACAGGTCAAGGAAGCTGCGCGAATTGCCCACGCCCACGACTTCATCGAACAAATGCCGGACGGCTATCAGACTCATCTCGGCGACGGCGGCCTCGGGTTGTCCGGCGGTCAGCGCCAACGTCTGGCCATCGCCCGCGCCTTGCTGGTAGACGCGCCGATCCTGCTCTTGGACGAAGCCACCAGTGCCCTCGACGCCCAGAGCGAGCATCTGATCCAGCAAGCCCTGCCAACGCTGATGGAAAACCGCACCACGTTGGTCATCGCGCACCGACTGGCCACGGTGAAGAACGCTGATCGGATTGCAGTGATGGATCAAGGCAAGCTGGTAGCGGTGGGGACACATCAGCAATTGATCGCCAGCAATCCGCTGTACGCACGGCTGGCGGCGTTGCAGTTTAATGATGGTTATGAGGCGACTAAACAGAACTGATGCATGGCGCCAACATCGGGCATCATTACGAACTGCATGATTTCCAGGATGAGGATATGAGTCGTTATCAGCCGCCGCTGACCCTGACTGCACGAATGATTACGCTGATCGCCGAAATCAGCGAACAGATAGGTCAACTCCTGGCTGTGGACGATAGTAGGCAGACGCCTCAGCTGCGTCGAAGCAATCGAATCCGTACGATTCAGGCTTCGCTGGCTATCGAAAACAATACATTGAGTGTTGAACAGGTCACTGCGGTCATTGCCGGGCGGCGTGTCTTGGGGCTGCCCAAAGAGATACAGGAAGTCCATAACGCTTTCGAGGCTTATGAGTCGATGGCCGCTTGGGATCCGGCCAGCAAGGCTGATCTTTTGCGGGCCCACGAGCTATTGATGAAAGGTTTGATCGAGGATTGCGGGCAACTGCGCCGTACGGGCGTTGGCATCTATCGAGGCGATCAGTTGGTGCATATGGCGCCGCCGCCGAGTCGGATTGCGCATTTGATCGATGACCTCTTGGCATGGCTTGGCTCATCCGATTGGCATCCGCTGATCATCAGCTGTGTCTTCCATTACGAATTCGAGTTCATTCATCCTTTCGCGGATGGAAATGGGAGGATGGGGCGTCTCTGGCAAACGCTGATTCTAAGTCAGTGGCGACCGGTGCTTGCCTACTTGCCAGTTGAGGCGGTTATCCGGGATCAGCAGGATGCCTATTACGCTGCGCTCTCGACAGCGGAGCGGATGGCAGAATCGACGCCGTTTGTTGAATACATGCTTCAGGCGTTGAGTCTTGCACTGCGCGAGGCCGTTGAAAGTGAGCAAGCGGCCGACCCAGTAACCGACCCAGTAAGGAAGCTGTTGCAAACGTTGGATAACCGGGCGCTGAAAACCAGCGAGTTAATGGGCGAGTTGGGCCTTAGACATAAAGCGACATTCAGGTCCAACTACCTTAAACCCGCGCTGGCAGCGGGATTTGTACAAATGACGGACCCTCAGAGTCCGAACAGTCCTGTTCAGAAATACCTGCTCACCGAGGCAGGCAAGCTCAAGGTCGCGCAGGAGAAGAGATAGATCTGCTGCACTTAAAAAATGCCCGCATTCCAGTGCGGGCATTTTTGTTAAGCCAGATCAAAAGATCGCAGCCTTCGGCAGCTCCTACGTAACCGGCATTACCGGTTACTGATCATCAAAATATCGCTCATGCCAATCCACCAGCGGCTGCGGCGAGTTGAGCTTCTGGCCGTAGATTACCGAGTACGACAGCACGTTCTGCACGTATTGCCGGGTTTCGTCGAAGGGGATGCTTTCCACCCAGACGTCGAAACTCAGGTGATCAGCGCCGCGCAGCCACTGGCGCACGCGGCCGGGGCCGGCGTTGTAGGCGGCGGAGGCGAGCACGCGGTTGCCGTTGAACTGGCTGTGTACCTGGCTGAGGTAAGCGGCGCCGAGCTGGATGTTCTTATCCGGATCGAGTACTTGCTGGGGCGAGGCCAGTGGGATGCTGAACTTGCGCGCGGTTTCCTTGGCCGTGCCGGGCATCAATTGCATCAGACCGCTGGCGCCGACGCCGGAGCGGGCGTCGTCCATGAAGGCGCTTTCCTGCCGGGTGATGGCGAACACCCAGCTCGAATGCAGGCCGCGAACCTTGGCTTCACGCACGAGGGTATCGCGGTGCGCCATCGGGAAGCGGATGTCCAGATCGTCCCAGTACTGTGCCTGACTGATGGTGCGAATCGCCGGAAAGTACCATTTCAGGTCGTAGGCCAGTTTGGCTTGGGCGACCATTTCATCGCGGTTGAAATGCCGGCTGACGTGATACCACTCGCGGCGCCCGTCGACGATCTGCCCGCGTGCATGGAACTCCAGCGCGCGGCGAACCCCGGGGGTATTTCGCACTTTGTTGATCAGCGCCTGGCTGAGCACCAGCGGTTTGTTGTTCAGCGAGTAAGGCGATTGTGAACGGTCTGCGGCGAGGAAGCCGTAGAAGTCGCGTTCCCGCGCCAGATTCTTGTACAAGGTCAGCGCTTGCGGGTTTTGTGGCTCGGCCAGTTCCAGGCTGCGCGCCTGCCAGTAGCGCCAACGGTTGGTGGTGGCCAGGTCTTGCGGCAGACGTTTGGTCAGCTCGTAGGCATCGTTCCAGCGTGCCAGACGCAAGAGCAGGCGCAGGCGCCATTCCGAGACGGTGTTGTCGCGCAGCTCCGGATCGTATTTGGTCATGACGTCCAGCGCGCGGCTGTCGAAGCGGCGCGCGAGGGTCAGGCCGATCTCGCGGGCGATCGCGACCTTTTCATCGCGTGAGAAATGCATGCTGCTGGCGTAACCGTCGAGCAGGGCCATGGCCTTGTCCGGGTCCTGCCGAGCAAGGCGGCGCAGGCCGAGGCTAACGACGTCGGACATCGGCTCGTCGGCCGGGGTGAAGCGCGACGGCTGATTGAGCAGTTCGGGTTTCTGCGCCACGTCGACCAGCAAGCGACCGCGCGGGGCGAGGGTGGTCAGGCCGTTTATCAGGCTGTTGGCCAGCGGATAGTTGCGCGCCTGCGCGGCAAGTTTGGTGCGCTCCCAGCGTTTCTGCTCGGTGAGCTGGCCGTCGGCAGCCCAGATACCGAACAGCGCGTCACAGGCGGCCGGTTGCGATTTGCCGGTCAGCCAGAGTTTTTCCGCATTGGCATAGCCTTCGGCTTTCTTGTCGTGGCTGATCTGGTACTGCGCGTTGAGGCAGTCGAGTTCGGTGAAATTCAGCTTTGGATCGTAATACTTGACGAACGTCGCCCAGTCGCCGCGATCGGCCAGCCAGCGCAACCAGCGCAGTTTCATCCAGTTGGCTTGCGGCAGGTCACCGTGTTCGGCGAGGAATTTCTCGATTTCCGCGTTGCTCGCGGTCTTCAGGCGCGCGGTCAGCTCGTCGTAGGCCAGGTACGGCTCCAGCGGATAATCGGCCAACGCCTGGCTGTAACGGAAATACGGGCCGGTATCGCCCTTGGCCAGTGCGCGTTTGGCTTCATCGTAATACTGGCGTTGGGTGGACAAATCCACCGCCTGGACGGATTGAGCGGCAGCGGCGGTAAGAAACAAGCAGGACAAAACACTGAAAAGGCGACTGCGCATGAGACATCCGGGCAGAGAAATCATGACAAGTGCCGATCGGAATCCGCACTGAATTGCCTGTAGCTTAGCCTTTTGCCAGCAAGCGGCGAAAGCTTTGCGCGCCTCGCTGCACAAGTTCGCAACAAATGTTGTGCAGAGTGCTTCGACAGACAAATTGCCGGCCTGCTGAAGCCTCAAGTCAGGTAGAATGCGCGCCCGGTTTTTGGAGAAGCTCATGACCCTGCTCAAATTCAGCGATGTGTCCCTTGCGTTCGGCGCTATGCCGTTGTTGGACAAGGTGTCCTGGCAGATCGCCCGTGGTGAGCGGGTGTGCATCATCGGCCGCAACGGCACTGGCAAGTCCAGCATGATGAAACTGGTCAAGGGCGACCAGAAGCCCGATGACGGCTCGGTGTGGCGTGCCCCCGGTCTGAAAATCGGCGAATTGCCGCAAGAATTGCCAGTGGCCGACGACCGGACGGTCTTCGACGTGGTTGCCGAAGGCCTGGACGGTGTTGGCGCCTTGCTCGCCGAATACCATCACCTGAGCCAGAACATCGTCACCGACGCCGATCTGGACAAACTGATGCACGTTCAGCACGACCTCGAAGCCCGTGACGGCTGGCGCTTGCAGACGCTGGTCGACAGCACCCTGAGCCGCCTGCAACTGCCGGCCGACAAGACCCTCGCCGAACTCTCCGGCGGCTGGCGTCGTCGCGTGCTGCTGGCGCAGGCGCTGGTGTCCGAACCGGACCTGCTGCTGCTCGACGAACCGACCAACCACCTGGACATCGGTGCGATTGCCTGGCTCGAAGAGGCGCTGAAAGATTTCCAGGGCGCCGTGCTGTTCATCACGCACGACCGTTCCTTCCTGCAAAACCTCGCCACGCGCATCCTCGAACTGGATCGCGGCGGCCTGATCGACTGGAACGGCGACTACGCCAGTTTCCTCGTGCACAAAGAAGCTGCGCTGGCCGCTGAAGAAACCGCCAACGCGCTGTTCGACAAGCGACTTGCTCAGGAAGAAGTGTGGATCCGTCAGGGTATCAAGGCCCGGCGTACCCGTAACGAAGGTCGCGTGCGCGCGCTGAAAGCCCTGCGCGTTGAGCGCAGTGAGCGTCGCGAGCGTACCGGCAAGGCCAACATCCAGCTCGAAACCGCCGACAAATCCGGCAAACAGGTGATGGTCCTCGAGAACGTGAGCTTCGCGCATCCGGGCGGGCCGTTCCTGATCAAGGATTTCTCCATGGTCCTGCAGCGCGGCGACCGTATCGGTCTGCTCGGCGCCAACGGTACCGGCAAGACCACCCTGTTGAAACTGATGCTCAGCGGTCTGCAACCGACCAGCGGTAAAGTGGAAGAGGGCACACGCATCGACGTGGCGTACTTCGACCAGTTGCGCCATCAGCTGGATCTGGAAAAAACCGTGATCGACAACGTCGCCGAAGGTCGCGACTTTATCGATATCGACGGTCAGAGCCGCCATGTGCTGAGCTATCTCGGTGATTTCCTGTTCAGCCCGCAGCGTGCGCGTACGCCGGTCAAGGCGTTGTCCGGTGGCGAGCGTGCGCGTCTGTTGCTGGCGAAGCTGTTCAGTAAACCGGCGAACCTGCTGGTACTCGACGAACCGACCAACGACCTCGATGTGGAAACCCTCGAGCTGCTCGAAGAAGTGCTGCTGACTTTCAACGGCACCGTGTTGATGGTCAGCCACGACCGGGCATTCCTCGATAACGTGGTGACCAGCACCCTGGTCTTCGAAGGCGAAGGCAAGGTTCGTGAATATGTCGGCGGCTATCAGGACTGGATCCGTCAGGGCGGCTCGCCGCGTCTGTTGGGTGTGACTGAAAGCAAGTCGGGCAAGGCTGACCTGAATTCGGCGGTGGTTACCGCTGAGCCGGCTCCGGTGGCTGCGCTTGCCGCTGCTGCTCCGGTTGCCAAGAAGAAACTCAGCTACAAGCTGCAGCGTGAGCTGGAAGCCTTGCCGGGCGACATCGACGCCAAGGAGCAGCAGATCGCCGCGGTTGAAGCGGAAATGGCTGAAGCCGGTTTTTACCAGCGTCCGCCGGCGGAAACGGCCAAAGTGATTGCTTCGTTGGAGCAATTGCAGGCCGAGCTGGATGCGTTGGTGGAGCGTTGGGCCGAGCTGGATGCCTGAATGCTCCTGATGTGAAAAAGCCCGGCGCTCAGTGATGAGCGCCGGGCTTTTCATATGTAACGCGATCTACAGGCTGGAACAGGTCACCTGTGGGAGCGAGCCTGCTCGCGAAAGCGGTGTGTCAGGCAGCACTCATATTGAATGTGCCGACGTATTCGCGAGCAGGCTCGCTCCCACAAACTGCAAGACAGATCAGCGTTTGACCAGGTGCACCGCCAGTACATCGCATGGCGCACCGTGCAGCACATCATTCGCGGTCGAGCCGAGCAGCAGTGCCAGGCCATGACGGCCGTGACTGCCGACCACGATCAGATCGCACGCTTGTTCCTTGGCGAAATGATGGATTTCCTGGCGTGGCTGGCCGTAGGTCAGATGGCAATTGGCGCCTTCGAGCTCGGGGTACTTCGATTTGAGTTTTTCAAGACGCTCCTTGGCCTGATCAAACTGTTGTTGTTGCAGTTGTGACAGGTCCATTGGCACGTCGCCACCGAAGGCCATGGCCATAGGTTCAACGATATGCACCAGCGACAACTTGGCAGCGTTGCTCACCGACAGCTCGCGGGCGCGGTGGATCACAGGGTCGCACTCTTCGGTCAGATCTACGGCGACCAGTATGTGGTGGTAGGGCATGAGGTGCTCCTCCTGAGGGTTCGATATTGGTAAGTATGGCTGGTTTCAAGCGCATTGGTTCGCTAGTGACACAATGGGCTCATCAAAAATCGGGAGTACAGATATGACGGTCTGGCTGGTGGTGTCAATCCTGCTGGTAGTTTTAAGTCCGCTGGCATGGTTGCGCCCGTCGCGCACGCAGAGCGGGCGCATGGCCCTGCGCATGGAAGCGCGACGCATCGGCCTGGCCATGCAGCTGGCGCCGCAGGAGTGGCCGCACTGGCTGCTGCCGGAGCCGCCGAATCCCTGCGCCCAATACCACCGGCCGCGGCGTGGCAGTCAACCGGCGTGCTGGACCTACTGGCAGAAAACCCCGGGCGTGTGGGTCAACCAATGGCAGGAAGTCTGCAGTGACCGGACCCTGCTCGATTATTTCGAAAAATTGCCGGGGAATGTTTTCAAGATCGAAGCGGACAAGCAGATGATCGCCTTGTACTGGGGTGAGAAGGGCGAGGCGACGGTTCTGCAGGATATCGACGCGACGCTGAAAGCACTGGCGTGATGCGCGGACTTTTCTCACTGCAACGGTGTGAAACGTCCGGCAGACGCGCAATAAAAAGCCCGACATGATTCGTCGGGCGGGTTGGCCAGGCAGGCCGGTAATCTTTTTTTGCGGCAGGCGCTTTGATCGCCCCGGCAAATTTCCTCGCAGTCCCCCCAGCGTAGCCTTCTGAACAGGGCTCGGCGGAAATTAGGGCGACTTTTCTAACTATTGATTCTATGAATGGCTCAACATCGAGACGGGTGTTGCTGCTCATCATGGTGCAGAAATGACTGCAAAGTCGCATTTCAGCCCGAATTTAGGGCGATTGACAATTGTCAGAAATTCCGTGAAGGTGACGTACCCGAATCAAACGGGCGTATGAATTGAGCGTTTGTCTTACAGACTGCTCCTACAGAATCCCGACTATCGCGTTGGCGGGTGTGCCAGGCAGACGGTGTCAGTATCGACGAGCAAAGCGTCCTTCTGAGCCATAACCCTGCGTCCGACGTGTACTGTTCAGCTTCCATATCGTGGAGATCAGTTGATGATTTACGAAGGTAAAGCCATCACGGTTAAAGCTCTTGAAAGTGGCATCGTCGAATTGAAATTCGACCTCAAGGGTGAGTCCGTCAACAAGTTCAACCGTCTAACCCTGAACGAACTGCGTCAGGCCGTAGACACCATCAAGGCAGATGCTTCGATCAAGGGCGTGATCGTCAGCAGCGGCAAGGACGTATTCATCGTCGGCGCCGACATCACCGAATTTGTCGACAACTTCAAGCTGCCGGATGCCGAGCTGGTTGCTGGCAATCTCGAAGCCAACAAGATCTTCAGCGATTTCGAAGACCTCAACGTGCCAACCGTCGCAGCCATCAACGGCATCGCCCTCGGTGGCGGTCTGGAAATGTGCCTGGCGGCTGACTATCGCGTCATGTCCACCAAGGCCAAGATCGGTCTGCCGGAAGTCAAACTGGGCATCTACCCAGGCTTCGGCGGCACTGTGCGTCTGCCACGCCTGATCGGTGTCGACAACGCCATCGAGTGGATTGCCGCTGGCAAGGAAAACCGCCCTGAAGACGCCCTGAAAGTCAGCGCCGTCGACGCCGTAGTCGCCCCTGAAAATTTGCAGGAAGCTGCCCTCGAGCTGATCAAGCGCGCCATCTCCGGCGAGTTCGATTACAAGGCCAAGCGTCAGCCGAAACTTGAAAAACTCAAGTTGAACGCCATTGAGCAAATGATGGCTTTCGAAACCGCCAAAGGTTTCGTGGCTGGCCAGGCCGGCCCGAACTACCCGGCGCCGGTTGAAGCGATCAAGACCATCCAGAAAGCCGCGAACTTTGGTCGCGACAAAGCACTGGAAGTGGAAGCTGCAGGCTTCGTCAAACTGGCCAAGACCTCTGCTGCGCAGAGCCTGATCGGCCTGTTCCTCAACGATCAGGAACTGAAGAAAAAGGCCAAGGCCTACGACGAAATCGCCAAAGACGTGAAGCAGGCTGCCGTACTGGGCGCCGGCATCATGGGTGGCGGTATCGCCTATCAGTCGGCCTCCAAAGGCACGCCGATCCTGATGAAGGACATCAACGAGCACGGTATCGAGCAGGGTCTGGCCGAAGCCGCCAAGCTGCTGGTCGGCCGCGTTGACAAGGGTCGCATGACCGCTGCGAAGATGGCTGAAGTGCTCAACGGCATTCGTCCGACCCTGTCCTACGGCGACTTCGGTCACGTCGATCTGGTTGTCGAAGCTGTGGTCGAGAACCCGAAGGTCAAGCAAGCGGTACTGGCTGAAGTCGAAGACAAGGTCAAAGAGGACACCATCCTCGCGTCCAACACCTCGACCATTTCCATCAGCCTGCTGGCCAAGGCCCTCAAGCGTCCGGAAAACTTCGTCGGCATGCACTTCTTCAACCCGGTGCACATGATGCCGCTGGTGGAAGTCATCCGGGGCGAGAAGTCCAGCGAACTGGCGATCGCCACCACCGTTGCCTACGCGAAGAAAATGGGCAAGAACCCGATCGTGGTCAATGACTGCCCGGGCTTCTTGGTCAACCGCGTGCTGTTCCCGTATTTCGGCGGTTTCGCCAAGCTGGTCAGCGCCGGTGTCGACTTCGTCCGCATCGACAAGGTCATGGAAAAATTCGGCTGGCCAATGGGCCCGGCATACCTGATGGACGTGGTCGGCATCGACACCGGTCACCACGGTCGTGACGTGATGGCTGAAGGTTTCCCGGACCGCATGAAGGATGACCGTCGTTCGGCCATCGACGTGCTGTACGAAGCCAAGCGCCTGGGCCAGAAGAACGGCAAGGGCTTCTACGCCTACGAGGCCGACAAGAAAGGCAAGCAGAAGAAAGTCGCCGATCCGTCGGTACTCGAAGTGCTCAAGCCGATCGTTTACGAGCAGCGCGAAGTCACCGACGAAGACATCATCAACTGGATGATGATCCCGCTGTGCCTGGAAACCGTGCGCTGCCTGGAAGACGGCATCGTTGAAACCGCCGCCGAAGCCGACATGGGTCTGGTCTACGGTATCGGTTTCCCTCCATTCCGTGGCGGCGCGCTGCGCTACATCGATTCGATCGGTGTTGCCGAGTTCGTTGCCCTGGCTGACCAGTACGCTGATTTGGGCGCGCTGTACCACCCGACCGCGAAGCTGCGCGAAATGGCCAAGAACGGCCAGAGCTTCTTCGGTTAAGCGCCCCCAACTAGAGTGAGAGTGAACTTATGAGCTTGAATCCTAGAGACGTCGTGATTGTCGACTTCGGTCGTACTCCGATGGGCCGCTCCAAGGGCGGCATGCACCGCAACACCCGCGCCGAAGATATGTCGGCGCACCTGATCAGCAAACTGCTGGAACGCAACAGCAAGGTCGACCCGGCGGAAGTCGAGGACGTGATCTGGGGCTGCGTCAACCAGACCCTGGAACAGGGCTGGAACATCGCGCGCATGGCGTCGCTGATGACCCAGATCCCGCACACCTCGGCCGGCCAGACCGTCAGTCGCCTGTGCGGTTCGTCGATGAGCGCGCTGCACACCGCTGCGCAAGCGATCATGACCGGCAACGGTGACGTGTTCGTGGTCGGCGGCGTCGAGCACATGGGCCACGTGAGCATGATGCACGGTGTCGATCCGAACCCGCACATGTCGCTGTACGCGGCGAAAGCCTCGGGCATGATGGGCCTGACCGCTGAAATGCTTGGCAAGATGCACGGCATCACTCGTGAGCAGCAGGATGCCTTTGGCGTGCGTTCCCACCAGTTGGCCCACAAGGCAACCGTGGAAGGCAAGTTCAAGGACGAAATCATCCCGATGCAGGGTTATGACGAGAACGGTTTCCTGAAACTGTACGACTACGACGAAACCATTCGTCCGGAAACCACCCTGGAAAGTCTGGCGGCGCTCAAGCCGGCATTCAATCCGAAGGGCGGCACCGTGACTGCCGGTACTTCGTCGCAGATCACTGACGGTGCTTCGTGCATGATCGTGATGTCGGCGCAGCGTGCCCAGGACCTGGGTATCCAGCCGATGGCGGTGATCCGTTCGATGGCAGTAGCGGGTGTGGACCCGGCGATCATGGGCTATGGTCCAGTGCCGGCGACACAAAAAGCCCTGAAGCGTGCGGGCCTTGGCATCAACGATATCGACTTCTTCGAGCTCAACGAAGCTTTCGCCGCACAGGCCTTGCCAGTGCTGAAAGATCTGAAAGTGCTCGACAAGATGAACGAGAAGGTTAACCTGCACGGCGGCGCGATCGCCCTGGGTCACCCGTTCGGTTGCTCCGGTGCACGTATTTCCGGCACCCTGTTGAACGTGATGAAGCAGAATAGCGGCACCTTCGGGGTGGCCACTATGTGCATTGGTCTCGGCCAAGGCATCTCCACCGTCTTCGAACGCGTTTAAGCGTCTCGTCGATGGAAGCCGGGGCCCAGTGCCCCGGTTTTTGTTTTTGGGTTTTTTATTTATTTTTGAAAAGATTTCAGTGAGGGCCGAAGCATGCCGATACAACCTGGGCTCTACCAACATTACAAAGGTCCGCAATACCGTGTATTCAGTGTTGCGCGGCATTCCGAAACCGAAGAAGAAGTGGTCTTTTACCAAGCCCTGTATGGCGATTACGGCTTTTGGGTGCGCCCGCTGAGCATGTTCGTCGAGTCGGTCGAAGTTGACGGCGAGCAGGTGCCGCGCTTTGCTTTGGTGCAAGCCGAACCGAGCCTTTTTGACAAGGCATGAGGCGACTGCGCAGACAACCCTGTGCTTGACCTCACCTTGTATCAACTATATATAGCGGTGCCGCGTCAGGCGCCAACCGCCTTTCACTTCTAGAATTCAGGAATTTTCTGATCCATGGGCAAATCGCTGGTCATTGTGGAATCCCCGGCTAAGGCCAAGACCATCAACAAGTATCTGGGTAACCAATACGTGGTGAAGTCGAGTATCGGCCATATCCGAGACCTGCCCACCAGCGGTTCGGCTAGCGCCAGCAAAGAGCCAGCCGCCAAGCGCGGCAAGGCGGCTGCGGGCGAAGGTCCGGTGCTCTCGCCGAAAGAGAAGGCGCGCAAGCAGCTGGTCTCGCGCATGGGCGTCGATCCGGAGCACGGCTGGAAAGCCCAGTACGAGATCCTTCCTGGCAAAGAGAAGGTCATCGAAGAGCTGCGCCGGCTCGCCAAGGATGCTGACACCATCTATCTCGCAACCGACTTGGATCGCGAGGGGGAAGCCATTGCCTGGCACCTGCGCGAAGCCATCGGTGGTGATGACAGCCGTTACAAGCGCGTGGTGTTCAACGAGATCACCAAGAAGGCGATTCAGGAAGCCTTCTCCGAGCCGGGCGAGCTGGACATTGATCGTGTCAACGCCCAGCAGGCGCGTCGTTTCCTCGACCGCGTCGTCGGCTACATGGTATCGCCGCTGCTGTGGGCCAAGATCGCCCGTGGTCTGTCTGCCGGGCGCGTGCAATCGGTTGCCGTGAAACTGGTGGTCGAGCGTGAGCGCGAAATCCGTGCGTTCAATCCCGAAGAATACTGGGAAGTGCATGCCGATCTCGGCACTGCCAAAGGCTCGGCCGTGCGTTTCGAAGTGGCTCGCGAAAAAGGCGAAGCCTTCAAGCCGCTGAACGAAGCCCAGGCCATGGCTGCGCTGGAGAAGCTCAAGTCCTCCAGCTACAGCATCGTCAAGCGCGAAGACAAACCGACCAGCAGCAAGCCATCGGCGCCGTTCATCACGTCGACCTTGCAGCAGGCTGCGAGCAACCGCCTCGGTTTCGGCGTGAAGAAAACCATGATGATGGCCCAGCGTCTGTACGAAGCCGGCTACATCACTTACATGCGTACCGACTCGACCAATCTCTCGGCCGACGCCGTGGCGATGGCGCGCACTTACATCGAAGACGAGTTCGGCAAGAAGTACCTGCCGGAAACGCCGAACGTCTACAGCAGCAAGGAAGGCGCGCAAGAGGCTCACGAAGCGATTCGTCCGTCCGACGCCAACACTACGCCAAGCAAGCTGGCGGGCATGGAGCGTGATGCCGAGCGTCTGTACGAGCTGATCTGGCGCCAGTTCCTCGCCTGCCAGATGCTGCCAGCGCAATACCTGTCGACCACCGTCAGCGTCGGCGCTGGCGACTTCGAACTGCGCGCCAAGGGCCGTATCCTCAAGTTCGACGGTTACACCCGGGTGATGCCGCAGATTGCCAAGCCTGGCGATGATGACGTGCTGCCGGACATGGCGCAGGGCGATGTGATGAAGCTGATCAAGCTCGATCCGTCGCAGCATTTCACCAAACCACCGGCGCGTTACTCCGAGGCCAGTCTGGTCAAGGAAATGGAAAAACGCGGCATCGGTCGTCCTTCGACCTACGCTGCGATCATTTCGACCATTCAGGATCGCGGTTATGTGACCCTGCACAACCGTCGTTTCTACTCGGAAAAGATGGGTGACATCGTCACCGAGCGTCTGTCCGAGAGCTTCTCCAATCTCATGGACTACGGCTTCACCGCCGGCATGGAAGAGAACCTCGATGACGTGGCGCAGGGCGAGCGCGACTGGAAAAATGTGCTGGACGAGTTTTACGGCGACTTCAAGAAGAAGCTCGAAGTAGCGGAAAACCCGGAAAGCGGCATGCGTGCCAACCAGCCGGTCATGACTGACATTCCGTGCACCACGTGCGGTCGTCCGATGCAGATTCGTACCGCATCGACTGGCGTGTTCCTCGGCTGCTCGGGCTACAGCCTGCCGCCGAAGGAGCGCTGCAAGGCTACCGTCAACCTGGTGCCGGGCGATGAAATCGCCGCAGACGACGAGGGCGAATCGGAATCGCTGGTCCTGCGTGGCAAGCATCGCTGTCCGATCTGCAGCACGGCGATGGACGCCTACCTGCTGGACGAAAAGCGCAAGTTGCACATCTGCGGCAACAACCCGGATTGCGCCGGTTACGAAATCGAAGAAGGCAGCTATCGCATCAAGGGCTATGAAGGTCCGAGTCTGGAATGCGACAAGTGCGGCAGCGAGATGCAGCTCAAGACCGGCCGTTTCGGCAAGTTCTTCGGTTGCACCAACCCGGAGTGCAAGAACACCCGCAAGCTGCTGAAGAGCGGTGATGCGGCGCCGCCGAAGATGGATCCGGTGAAGATGCCTGAGCTGAAATGCGAAAAGGTCAACGACACCTACATCCTGCGCGATGGTGCGTCCGGTCTGTTCCTGGCCGCCAGTCAGTTCCCGAAAAACCGCGAGACTCGCGCTCCGCTGGTGATTGAGATTCTGCCGCACAAGGACGAGATCGATCCGAAGTACCACTTCCTGTGCGAGGCTCCGCAAAAGGATCCTGACGGTCTGCCAGCGGTCATCCGCTACAGCCGCAAGACCAAGGAGCAATACGTACAGACCGAAGTCGATGGCAAACCGACAGGCTGGAAGGCGTATTACGACGGTGGCAAGTGGACTGTTGAAGACAAGCGCAGCGCAAAGGCCAAGGCTGAGTAAGCGTTAGTCTGAACAGCGAAAAGGCCGCATGAAACCTTGAGGGTTTCATGCGGCCTTTTTGTTTTGTGCTTGCGGTGGCATCGGCTGATCCACGACACTGTCCGACCTGTGTGAAGCAATTATTTCGTTGTGGAGGCTGCCGTCATGGCCCACGAACTCTATACCCGCACCAACCAGAAGATCTATTTCGCCGGCCTGTCACTCGAGGCTCTGGCTCGTGCTGAAGAGGGGCGGGCGATGAATTCCCTGGCGCTGATCCAGGCCGGGCGCGAGTCGGCGCTGTTTCACCTCTACGGCGCACTGCTGGGTTTGTGTCATGAGATCGCCGGCTTTTATCGTCTGCCGCAGGCCAATTCGCCGAGGGCGGAGGAGTTGCTTAAGCGCGAAGTGCTGGAGTCCATCGCGATCCCGGAGCTGGCGGAAATGGTCGAGCTGGCCGGTAATCCGGAAACCTGGCTGGCCAAGCTGCTGGCGGCACACGCAGCACTGTTTCAGCCACCGAGGGCGCCACGCAAGCCGAAAGGCGACGTGACGCAGCCGCTGATTCAAGCGGTAAATCTTGATGAAGAAGAGGCGCCAGAAGAGTTGAGTCGAGATGAGCTGGAGAGCTGGCGGCAGAACCTGAAAGGTCTGGCCCTGCGTTTCCGGGAAGGCTTGAACGAGTGCTGAGGTAGTTTGGCGCAGTGGCAATCTGAAACATGCTGCTGGTCAAGATCCTGAGCGAAGCTCGAATGATGTCTATATAATCGCTGCCTTTCGTGGAGAACAGACCTATATGCCAACGTCCTTTCTAGAAATTGTCGAGTTACCAGACGGCCGAATCGAACTGCGCAGGGCTGAGGACGAAGGTTCTCTGGTGACGCTGGATTTCTCCGAGGATGCCAAGGCGTTCCTGCAAGGCCAGCACGTTGAAATCGCCAAAGCGATGTTGAGCGTTGGCGTGCAGATGGCAGGTCGCATGGTTGAAGGCGAGTTTGATAAGGATGAGGGGCCGCGGGTTCTTCATTGATTCACGCTTTGGCCTTTGCTCGGTCGCTTGCGCTTCAGATCGGCTTCTCTGTCCTTGGAGAAGCCCTGCGCTTCACACAGCGCGCACTACCATCAATCAACCCAAACGAATGTTCAGGCTCTGAGCTTCGCCCGTACGCGCGGCGCTGATCAGTTGTTGCCGGGAATTGGCATTCAACGGGTTTAGCCAGGTCACCACGGTGTGGCTGCGACCCAGTCGCAACGCTTCGCACGCCAGTTGCTGAGCACTCTGAGTGCCGCGCGGTTGCAGCAGAAGAATGCGTTCGCGGTTCAGGCCAGCATCGCGCAGCCAGGTTTGCGTCAGGCTGGCGGGCGGAGCGATCAATGTGAGCCAGCGTGCATCCTGGTCTTCACTGAGTTCGCGAAGGATCGGGGCGAGCAGGTTCAGGCAATTCCCGGCCGCACCGCGCAATGACAGCTCACTGAAAGCGTCAGGCTTGGCATTCCAGTCGCGCTCGACCACGTCTTTGAGGATCGGCGCGATAGGCTGCGCCAGAAACGCTTCGAATAAAGGCAGTTGGGTTTGCTGCGGTGTGTGTGGGAACTGCATAAAGCCTCCTTTAGCGGCGAATGACGCCGACACTCAAGCCTTCGATCACCAGTTCCTGATCTTTCAGGTCGACTTCGATAGGGGCGAACTCGGGGTTTTCGGCGATCAGCCAGACTTTGCTGCCTTCACGCTTGAAGCGTTTGACCGTCACTTCGTCGCCGATACGGGCAACCACAACCTGGCCGTTACGCGCTTCGCGGGTGGTGTGCACTGCCAGCAGGTCGCCGTCGAAGATGCCGATGTCCTTCATGCTCATGCCGTGCACACGCAACAGGTAGTCGGCGCGAGGATGGAAGAAGGTCGGGTTGATGTTGCACGATTCTTCGATGTGCTGCTGGGCGAGGATCGGCGCGCCGGCAGCCACTCGGCCAATGATCGGCAGGGTGGAGTCGTCGGCCTTGGCTTCAAAGCCGGGAATACGGATGCCGCGGGAAGCGCCCGGGGTCATCTCGATCGCGCCCTTGCGGGCCAGGGCCTTGAGATGTTCCTCCGCCGCATTTGGCGATTTGAAACCCAGTTCCTGAGCGATTTCCGCACGGGTGGGCGGATAGCCGTTGTCTTCGAGGCAACGTTTGATAAAGGCCAGAATCTCGGCTTGGCGTGGCGTCAGCTTTAGCATATTGATCGCTCTGTCTTTTTATACAGTGACTGGGATTATATACAGTGAAGCGGTCTTGGCAATGGGCGTTTTTTTGCCGCCCGCCGAGCGGTCGCGAAGGGCGCTTATTAATGCTGGTGCCTTGTGTGGTTAAATAGCTGACCGACCATTCCCAAAACGAACCGGCAGGCTTGACAAGGCACAGGCTGAAACGTATGTTTCAAACAAGTGTTTGTCAGGCGGAGTAGCCATGGCCCAGTCGGAAACCGTTGAACGCATTCTTGATGCTGCCGAGCAGTTGTTCGCGGAGAAAGGATTCGCTGAAACCTCATTGCGTTTGATCACCAGCAAGGCTGGCGTCAATCTGGCTGCGGTGAATTATCACTTCGGCTCGAAAAAGGCGCTGATCCAGGCGGTGTTCTCGCGCTTCCTCGGTCCGTTCTGCGCCAGTCTCGATAAAGAGCTGGAGCGCCGGCAGGCCAAGCCGGACAACAAGCCGACCCTCGAGGAGCTGCTGGAGATTCTTGTCGAGCAAGCGCTCGTCGTGCAGCCTCGCAGCGGTAATGACCTGTCGATCTTCATGCGCTTGCTCGGCCTCGCGTTCAGTCAAAGCCAGGGCCACTTGCGGCGTTATCTGGAAGACATGTACGGCAAGGTGTTCCGCCGCTACATGCTGCTGGTCAATGAAGCGGCGCCACGCATTCCACCGATCGAACTGTTCTGGCGCGTGCACTTCATGCTTGGCGCCGCAGCGTTCAGCATGTCCGGGATCAAGGCCTTGCGCGCGATCGCCGAGACCGATTTCGGCGTCAATACTTCCATCGAACAAGTGATGCGCCTGATGGTGCCGTTTCTCGCTGCCGGCATGCGCGCCGAAACCGGCGTCACCGATACAGC
Source organism: Pseudomonas sp. Sample_9 (assembly GCF_004307535.1). Lineage (NCBI taxonomy): Bacteria > Pseudomonadati > Pseudomonadota > Gammaproteobacteria > Pseudomonadales > Pseudomonadaceae > Pseudomonas > Pseudomonas sp. Sample_9. The sequence goes on along the minus strand of NZ_RAZO01000063.1, from coordinate 23,100 downwards.
CATGGCCAGTGCGCAATTGCGTCCGCGCAGTAAATCCATGCCGGTCGCCGCCAAGGTTTGACCGCGCACGGGTGGGCGCGGCAGCTGGTATCCGCTAAGCTAGCCGGCCATGCCGACTCTCGTACTGAACCCGATCTGCATGAATTCTGCTGACCGTCCGGGCAATGCCCACGGTAGCGAATGCAAGCAGATCGGGTTTTTCGTTTTCAAGGAATCTCTATGACTGCTGGCCTGCAAGGCTCGTTGATGGTGGACGTCGCCGGTACCTGGCTGACGGCCGAAGATCGCCAATTGTTGCGTCAGCCCGAAGTGGGCGGCCTGATCATTTTCGCCCGCAACATCGAGCATCCTCGCCAAGTGCGCGAACTAAGCGCCGCGATCCGCGCGATTCGCCCGGATCTGCTGCTGGCGGTGGATCAAGAGGGCGGGCGCGTGCAGCGTCTGCGTCAGGGTTTCGTCCGTCTGCCAGCGATGCGCGCCATCGCCGATAACCCGAATGCAGAGTATCTCGCCGAGCAATGCGGCTGGATCATGGCCACCGAAGTGCTGGCGGTCGGGCTCGACTTGAGTTTCGCCCCTGTATTGGACCTGGACTATCAGCGCAGCGCTGTGGTCGGTACCCGTTCATTCGAAGGGGATCCCGAGCGCGCTGCCTTGCTCGCCGGTGCATTCATTCGCGGCATGAACAGCGCCGGCATGGCCGCTACCGGCAAACATTTCCCGGGCCACGGCTGGGCCGAAGCCGACTCCCATGTGGCGATTCCGAACGACGAGCGCAGCCTCGACGAGATCCGCGCCAATGATCTGGTGCCCTTCGCCAAACTCAGCAAACAACTGGCCGCCGTGATGCCAGCCCACGTCATCTATCCGCAAGTCGATGCACAGCCCGCCGGTTTTTCCCGACGCTGGCTGCAGGACATCCTGCGCGGCGAGTTGCAGTTCGACGGCGTGATCTTCAGCGATGATCTGTCGATGGCCGGCGCCCACGTGGTCGGCGACGCTGCCAGCCGCATCGAAGCCGCGCTGAGTGCCGGTTGCGACATGGGTCTGGTATGCAACGACCGCGCCGCTGCCGAACTGGCGCTCAGCGCGGCGCAGCGCATGAAGGTCAAGCCTTCCGCGCGCATCGCGAAGATGCGCGGGCAGGCCTTCGCCAGCACCGATTATCGTCAGGACCCGCGTTGGCTCACCGCCCTCGGCGCGCTCAAAGACGCTCAACTGATCGATTAAGGATTTTTCGTTATGACCGTTTACGCAATCATCGGTGGCACTGGCCTGACTCAGCTCGAAGGCCTGATCATTCGCCAGTCGCTGGCAGTCGACACCCCGTACGGCGCGCCTTCGGCCGAGGTGCAGATTGGTGAATACGCTGGCAAGGAAGTGCTGTTCCTCGCCCGTCACGGTCACCCGCATCGTTTCCCGCCGCACAAGGTCAACTACCGCGCCAACCTCTGGGCGTTGAAGCAGGCGGGTGCCGAAGCGATCATCGCGGTGAATGCCGTTGGCGGGATTCATCCGGCCATGGGCACCGGGCATTTCTGTGTGCCGCACCAGATCGTCGACTACACCAGCGGGCGCGAGCACACCTATTTCGCTGATGATCTGGAGCACGTCACCCACATCGATTTCAGCTTTCCCTACAGCGAGCCGTTGCGTCAGCAATTGATTGCCGCAGTCGCCGCCGAAGGCTGCGAATACAGCGATCAAGGTGTGTACGCCTGCACCCAGGGACCGCGTCTGGAAACGGTCGCCGAGATCGTGCGACTGGAACGTGACGGCTGCGACATCGTCGGCATGACCGGCATGCCGGAAGCGGCGCTGGCCCGTGAGCTGGATCTGGATTACGCCTGTCTGGCGCTGGTGGTGAATCCGGCAGCCGGCAAGACCACCGAAGTCATCACCATGGCCGAAATCGAGCAGGCCCTGCACGACGGCATGGGCAAGGTGAAATCAACGTTGGCCCGAGTGCTGGCCAGCTAAGGACTGTCCATGAGCATTTTCATCGAGCGGCTCAAAGGGCTGACATGGACCCACGCATTCAGTAGCAAGGCGTTGGCCAAGGCCCGGGCTTATGCCGCCGATGACCGGGTCGAGGTCCTCGAGATCGATGACAGGAAGATAGAGGCGTTCTGCGTCGGCTCGCAACTTCAGGCGTATGAGCAAAGCATTTACCTGTCCGAAGATCGGCTGGGGTCGGTAAACCTGCGTTGCCTGTGCAGCTGTCCTGTTGCAATCGACTGCAAGCACAGCGCAGCGGTGCTCTATCACCTGCTGGGCACTGGCGAGGATGCGTCTGGAAGTGACGCGCAGACCCCGTTGGGACGAGCGCTGGAGCATTGGCTTTCGACAATTCCCGTGCCGGCCAAGCCCGCTGAAGAAAGTGCGCAAACCGCAGGCACGCGTCTGTTTTACAAGCTCAAACCGACGTCTGCGAACGGCAAGTGGCTGCTGGATATTTTCAAGGTCTACCAGCTCAAGAGCGGCGAGTTACGCGAAGTCAAACCGATGTACTCGCTCGCGGAAATGCTCATGCGCCAGCCCGGCTACCTGTCCGAGCTGGATCAGCGCATCGCCCGGCTGTTGGTCGCCATGCATTCCCATCACGCCTATTACAGCGGCTATCCGCTGGAAGGCAGCAGTGGCGCCGAACTGCTGGAAATGCTCCTGCGCACTTCGCGGCTGTTCCTCGACTTCGAAGACCTGCGAGCGCTGACACCGGGGGCGAAACGCGTCGGTCAGTTCTCTTGGGCCGAGCAGGCTGACGGCGGATTCCGCGCGCAATGGAGCAGTGCCGAAGCCGCGCAAGAAGCCGTGCTGGCGCTGGAGCCGCTTTATTATCTTGATCGCGAGCAGCGCCAGGTTGGCCCGCTGTTCACTGAGCTGGAAGAAAAGCTCGCCTGCCATTTGACCCTGGCGCCAGACGTTCCGGCGCGTCAGGCCATGCAGTTCAGCCATCGCATGAGCGCGGCGACCCAAATTGCGCCACCACACAAGCTCACCGAACGGATCATCGATGACGTGCTGCCGCAGCCGCAACTGACCCTGGTCAGCGGCCGAGAACGCTCGCGCTGGGAATATGTGCTGGAACACCGCGCCGCTCTGCTGTTTACCTACAACGGTCATCCAGCGGTGGACCGCAACCCGGAAGTGATGATCCTCAACGGCAGCGAAACCCAGCGCATTCAGCGTCAACCTGCGCTGGAAAAGAAGCTGCGCCAGAACCTGCAAAAACATGGCTTCAAGAAAGCCACGCGCAAGAGTGCAATGGATCGTCCTGGCGAGATGTTTACCTTGCCGGATGATTCCGCCTGGCTTGGCTTCATGCACGAAGGGCTGGCCACGCTGCGCGCCGCAGATTGGAAAATCGAGATCAGTCCCGGTTTCCATTTCGATGTACAACCGGTTGAACAGTGGTACGCCGAGGTCGAAGAAGAGGCCACGCATCAGTGGTTTGATTTGCAGTTGGGTATCGTCGTCAACGGCGAACGCTACAGCTTGCTGCCGATCCTTCTGCACCTGTTGCGGACCCAGCCGCGCTTGCTCGACCCGGTCAATCTGGCGCAGCGCAGCGATGATGAAAAACTCCTGATCGAGCTCAAGCCCAGCGGTTTTGGCGAACCGGCGGGCGCCAAGGTCGCGTTGCCGCTGAGCCGGGTCAAACCGCTGATGGCGACGCTGGGCGAGCTGTACCTGGGCGGCCATCAGGGTGATGCGCTGCGCTTGACCGCTCCAGACGCCGCGCGTCTGAGTATGCTCGATGGCGTGCCGCTGGACTGGCAGGGCGACGAACGTCTGCGCACTTTTGCCAAGCGTCTGCAGAATTCCAGCCACGCCCAGGTTGCTGCGCCGGCCGGCCTCAACGCGCAGCTGCGCCCGTATCAGCTCGAAGGCCTGAACTGGATGCAGACCCTGCGCGAGCTGGAGGTCGGCGGCATTCTGGGCGATGACATGGGCCTGGGCAAAACCTTGCAGACCCTGGCGCATCTGCTTACGGAAAAACACGCCGGGCGTCTGGACTGTCCGGCACTGGCGGTGATGCCCACCAGCCTGATACCCAACTGGCTCGACGAAGCCGAGCGCTTCACGCCGCAGTTGAAAGTGCTGGCGCTGCACGGCACCGGGCGGCAAAAGGACTTTGCCAATCTGGGCGAATACGACTTGGTGCTGACCACTTACGCATTGCTGCCCAGGGATCTGGAAATCTTGCAGCCGCAGTCGTGGAGCGTGCTGATTCTCGACGAGGCGCAGAACATCAAGAACCCCCTGAGCAAAGCTGCGCAGGCGGCCCGTGACCTGCAGGCTCGCCAGCGCTTGTGTCTGAGCGGAACGCCACTGGAAAACCACCTCGGCGAGCTGTGGTCGCAGTTCCATTTCCTCATGCCCGGCTGGCTCGGCGACAGCAAATCCTTTAACCGCGATTACCGCACGCCGATCGAGAAGCACGGCAATGTCCAGCGCATGCAGCACCTGACCGCACGCATCAAGCCGTTTTTGCTGCGGCGCAAGAAAGATCAGGTCGCTACCGAGTTGCCACCGAAAACCGAGATCATTCATTGGGTCGAACTCAGCGATGGTCAGCGCGACGTCTATGAGACGGTGCGTGTGGCGATGGACAAAAAGGTCCGCGACGAAATCGCCCGCAGCGGTGTGGCGCGCAGTCAGATCATCATCCTCGATGCGCTGCTCAAGCTGCGCCAGGTCTGCTGCGATCTACGCTTGGTCAATATGCCGCTCACGGCGAAAGCGTTGCGCTCGGGCAGCGGCAAGCTGATCAGCCTGATGGAGATGCTTGAAGAATTGCTCGGCGAAGGGCGGCGCATTCTGCTGTTCTCGCAGTTCACCTCGATGCTCGCGCTGATCGAGCAGGAGTTGCAGCAGCGCGGGCTCGGCTATTCGCTGCTGACCGGCGACACCACCGACCGGCGCACGCCGGTCAAGAACTTCCAGGGCGGCAAGGTGCCGTTGTTCCTGATCAGCCTCAAGGCTGGCGGTACCGGTCTGAACCTGACGGCGGCGGACACGGTGATTCACTTCGATCCTTGGTGGAACCCGGCGGTGGAGAATCAGGCGACTGATCGGGCGTATCGCATCGGCCAGAACAATCCGGTGTTCGTCTACAAGTTGATTGCCAAAGGCACCGTCGAAGAAAAGATCCAGGCGTTGCAGCAGGAGAAAGCGGCGCTGGCCGGGGCGGTGCTTGAGGGTGGCACGACGGGCGGATTCAAACTGGAACAGAGTGATATCGAGGCGTTGTTTGCGCCGTTGCCGGTTTCCAGAGGTTGAAGGGTTTAAATCGCGGTGTGGCCATTCGCGAGCAGGCTCGCTCCCACATTTGATCTTCAGTGAATCTGGATCGTGTGGGAGCGAGCCTGCTCGCGATAGCTATCTGATCAGCGACGCCGATTTCAGCGCTTGTCGATCTTGTCCGGCAACGGCGCAAACAGCGCTTCAATATCATCGCTCTGCAACTTCCAGTCCCCGGCCTTGCGCCCATCGAGCACGCCCGCGGCCAGGTCAGACTTTTCCTTCTGCAGGTGCTGAATCTTCTCTTCCACCGTGCCCCGGGCAATCATCTTGTAGACGAACACCGGTTTTTCCTGGCCAATGCGATAGGCCCGGTCCGTCGCCTGATTCTCGGTTGCCGGGTTCCACCACGGGTCGTAGTGAATCACCGTATCGGCTTCGGTCAGGTTCAAACCGACGCCACCGGCCTTCAGGCTGATCAGAAAGATCTGACGCGTGCCGCTCTGGAATTCCTTCACCGGGGTGCGCCGGTCACGGGTCTGGCCAGTGAGGAGGGCGTAAGCGATCTTGCGTTTTTTCAATTCCTCTTCGATCAATGACAGCATCGAAGTGAATTGCGAGAACAGCAGAATCCGCCGACCTTCCTCGAACAATTCCTCAAGCATTTCCATCAGGCTGTCGAGCTTGCCCGAGGTGCTGCCGCGTGCGGGCAGGGTGGCGTCGTTGACCAGGCGCAGATCGCAGCAGACCTGGCGCAGCTTGAGCAATGCTTCGAGAATGATGATCTGACTGCGTGCCACGCCTTTGCGAGTGATCTCGTCACGGACTTTCTTGTCCATCGCCAGGCGCATGGTCTCGTACACGTCGCGCTGCGCTTCGTTGAGTTCGACCCAATGGATGATTTCGGTTTTCGGCGGCAGCTCCGTGGCGACCTGCTCTTTGGTGCGGCGCAGCAGAAACGGTTTTATCCGACCGTTAAGGTGTTGCAGTCTGACTTCACTGCCGCGCTTTTCGATCGGCACACGGTAATCGGCATTGAAGCTTTTCACGTCGCCGAGCCAGCCCGGCAACAGGAAGTGGAATAGCGACCAGAGTTCGCCCAAGTGGTTCTCCAGCGGCGTGCCGCTGAGGCACAGGCGCTGGCGCGCATTCAGCTCGCGCGCGGCCTGGGCGGCTTTGCTGTTGGGGTTCTTGATGTATTGCGCTTCGTCCAGCACCAAAACATGCAGCGGCTGTTTGGCGAGACGCTCAGCGTCCTTGGGCAGCAGGGCGTAAGTGGTGAGGATCAGGTCGAAGTCGGCCAGATTGTCGAAGTGTTTCTTGCGCGTGGCGCCATACAGGGCGAGCACTTTCAGCTGCGGAGTGAAGTGCGCCGCCTCATCGAGCCAGTTCGGAATCAGGCTGGTCGGCATCACCACCATGCACGGGCGATCGAGGCGTCCGGCGTTCTTCTCGCTGAGAATATGCGCCAGGGTCTGTAGGGTTTTGCCCAGGCCCATGTCATCCGCAAGAATCCCGCCGACTTCCAGTTGCCGCAGCGATTGCATCCAGCTCAAACCTTCGAGCTGATACGGGCGCAGCGTTGCATTCAGACCTTGCGGCGCTTCGGCCGTGAAATCGCGGATGTCGCGCAGGCGCTGGGCGAAGGTGCGGATCTGCTCGCCGCCTTCCCACAACAGCGGCAGGCCTTCCAGCGAATTGAGCCGGGTGGCGTCAGCCTTGCTCAGGCGCAGGGTGGTTTCGCCCGGCTCCTGTAAATAGAACTCACCCAGCGTCATCAATACCGGCTTCAAGCGACCGAGCGGCAGCGCCACTTGCAACGGCCCATGCTCGCTGCTGCGTTGCGGAATGTTGACCAGAATCAACTCGTCATCGCGACGGCGGGCGAGGCGTTCCGGGTTGAGGATCTCGGTGTGCGAGCGCATCAGATTCAGCAGAATCGGCAGCAGGCTCAGGCGCTCGCCGTTGACGATGATGCCCAGTTCCAGATCGAACCAGTCGCGCTCCGGCGCCTGTTCGACGGTGGCGTACCAGTCGTCGACGGCGGTCAGGTCGAAGCCGAATTCCTCATCGATCTGCAACTCCCAGCCCTGGCTGCGCAACTTTGGCAGGTCATTCAGCGTGAAGGTCAGCCAGGCGCTGTCGTTGACCATCTCGTAGAGCTCGCCGGCGCTTTCCGGCAGCGCTTTGCTCTGCCTTGTGGCGATGCGGAAACCGAGGATGCGTAACTGTTCGCGGTAGGACTGTTCGACGTCCGGGTGACGTTTTATTCGCAGGGTCTGGGCTTCCTGACGGATCAGGATATCGCTGTGTTTTTGCCCGCTGACGTATTCGTCCAGATAGCTGAACGACAGTGCCGCGCGATGCTGAATGTAGCGCTGCATCTTGCCGTTGCGCGGCTCGAAGGCGCTGAACTCGACACTGGCCAGCCACAGGCGTGGCACCGGTTGCACGTTGTCCACCAGCACTTGCGGCGGCGCTTTCGGGCTACGGTTTTCCAGCACGGCCTGGAGCTTCTCCAGCAGCTCGGCATCTTTAGCGGCGGCGGGGTAGTCGAGGGTTTCCTGGATTTTCAGCAGCACCGCCGCGCAATGTTTGCAATTGCTGCGCACCGGGCAGGTGCAGGTGGCGTCGACCAGCAACAGCGTCGCTTTGGCTGACTCACGCAGATGGATGGTTTGCCGGTAAACACTGCCGCCGGAGCCTTCGCAACTGGCGGTGATGGTCGCATCGCCGACCTGGGCGATGCGCACTCGATTCTCCAAAGCGTAGCGGCGGCCGCGCTCCAGACTCTGTTCTTTGAATCGGCTGACCCACGACGGGGCCAGCGGTTTGCTCAGGGGCGGCGGCATAAGGACTTCGATCAGTCCGGCACGACTTCAGGCGCTTCGCGAGGCGCTGGCGCGGTCAGGGAAGTGATCTTGATCAGCAGGGCCAGATGACCGTTGTCGAGGTAATTGAGCTGGCCGTTCTTGGTGTGGCTGTCCTGACGCAGGCGCTCACTGGCAGTGACCAAGCCATTGGCGTCGATCTGATTGACCCAGAAATCGGCAGTCACGTCGGTGAAGCGGCCGAGTTTCATTTCCAGCGTGCCCTCGATGGGGAACTGGCCGAACTGCTCCTGACCTTCGCTGACTGCGACTTTCGCCGGCGCTTCGCCGAGGCTCTGCTGCCAGGCTTTGTGCATCAGCACGGTGTACTCGCCGCTGGCGGTGAGTTTGCTCACTACATCATTCAACGCCGGGGTGCGCTGGCTGTCGCTACCCAGACGCTGGGCGCCTGCGGCCCAGTCTTCCGGGGCGGCGCGGCTGACGATGGCCGGGACGGCATTCTGGCGCACCAGGATCATTTCGACCTGATACGTGTCATCGGCAAACGCCGTCGGTGCTGCAAGTGCAAGCAACAAAGTCAGAGAGCGGAACAGGCGCATCGGGCGTCCTTCAAGCGGATTTCGGGATGAGACGCTCAAACAGCGCCTCGACAGTATTGAAACGTTCTTCCGGGCGCTCCATCGGCACCTGGAATTTAAACATCGTCGCGCCTTCGAACTTGTAGCGCTTGGGCTGCGTCTGGATCAGCTTGATCAGGGTCATCGGGTCAACCGGTGTCTGCGCTTCGAACTCGATGCGTCCGCCTTGCGGTCCACCGTCGACTTTCTTGATGCCAAGCTTTTCCGCCTGCAATTTCAGCGCGGTGATCCGCACCAGGTTCTTGGTCGGCTCCGGCAACAGGCCGAAGCGGTCGATCATCTCCACCTGCAGATCCTTGAGACCTTCCTCGTCGGTGGCCGAGGCGATGCGTTTATACAGAATCAACCGCGCATGCACATCCGGCAGATAATCTTCCGGAATCAGCGCCGGCACCCGCAGATTGACTTCCGGCCCGCCACCAAGCGGTTGATCGAGGTTCGGCTGCTCGCCCTTGCGGATCGACTTCACCGCGCGCTCGAGCATTTCCATGTACAGGGTGAAGCCGACGGCCTGAATCTGCCCGCTCTGGCCATCGCCGAGCAGTTCGCCGGCGCCACGGATTTCCAGGTCGTTGGTGGCCAGGACGAAACCGGCGCCGAGGTCCTGGGTATTGGCGATCGCCTCCAGACGCTTTTCCGCGTCGGAAGTGATCTGCTGGCGCGGCGGCGTCAGCAGGTAGGCGTAGGCCTGGTGGTGACTGCGGCCGACACGACCACGCAACTGGTGCAGCTGGGCCAGGCCGAACTTGTCAGCGCGTTCGATGATGATGGTGTTGGCGCTCGGCACGTCGATGCCGGTCTCGATGATGGTCGAGGCGATCAGCACGTTGAAGCGCTTGTGGTAGAAGTCGCTCATCACCTGTTCGAGTTCACGTTCGCGCATCTGCCCGTGGCCGATACCGATGCGCGCTTCCGGCACCAGTTCGGCGAGGTCGGCGGCGCATTTCTCGATGGTCTTCACATCGTTGTGCAGGTAGTAAACCTGACCGCCACGCAGCAGTTCACGCAGCAGGGCCTCTTTGACCGTGCTCTTGTTCTGTTCCATGACGAAGGTGCGCACCGACAGGCGTCGCGCCGGCGGCGTGGCGATGATCGACAGGTCGCGCATGCCCGATACCGCCATGTTCAGCGTGCGCGGAATCGGCGTCGCGGTCAGGGTCAGAATGTCGACTTCGCTGCGCAGGGCCTTGAGCTGTTCTTTCTGGCGTACGCCAAAACGGTGTTCTTCGTCGATGATCACCAGCCCGAGGTTTTTGATCTTCACATCATCGGACAGCAGCTTGTGCGTGCCGATGACGATGTCGATCTTGCCTTCCGCCAGATCGGCGATCGCCGCGTTGACTTCCTTGGCCGACTTGAAGCGGCTCATCACTTCCACCGTTACCGGCCAGTCGGCGAAGCGGTCGCGGAAGCTGTTGTAGTGCTGCTGGGCGAGCAGGGTGGTCGGCACCAGAATCGCCACCTGACGACCGCCGTGTACGGCAATGAACGCGGCGCGCATGGCCACTTCAGTCTTGCCGAAGCCAACGTCGCCGCAGACCAGACGATCCATCGGTTTCGGCGCGAGCATGTCTTCGCGCACGGCCTCGATGGTGGCTTGCTGATCGGGTGTTTCTTCGAACGGGAAACCGGCGCTGAAGGTGGCGTAATCGGCCTTCGGGTCGGCGAAGGCATAACCTTCGCGGGCGGCGCGACGGGCATAAATGTCGAGCAATTCGGCGGCGACGTCACGCACCTGCTCGGCGGCCTTGCGCTTGGCTTTCTGCCAGGTCTCCGAACCGAGGCGATGCAGCGGCGCGAGCGAATCGTCGCTGCCGGTGTAACGTGCGATCAGGTGCAGGTTGGCCACCGGCACGTAAAGCTTGGCGTTCTCGGCGTATTCGAGGGTGAGGAATTCGGCGGCCTGATTGTCGATTTCCAGAATCGTCAGGCCCAGATAGCGGCCGACACCGTGATCGATGTGCACCACCGGCGCGCCTTCGCGCAGCTCGGTGAGGTTCTTGATCACCGCATCGTTGCTGACGTCGCTGCGCTTCTCGCGACGACGACGTTGCATGACTCGTTGGCCGAACAGCGGGCTTTCCGCCACCAGCGCCAGCGCCGGGTCGTCGAGCAGCAGACCTTCGTCGAGCGGGGCGATGGTGATCGCCAGACGATCCTTGCTGGCGACGAAGTCCGGCCAGCTGTCGACGGTTTTCGGCCGCAACTTCAGGCGTTCCAACAGCTCCAGCAGGACTTCGCGACGACCCGCCGATTCGGCGGTGAACAGCACGCGACCGGGGAATTCTTCGAGGAAGCCGGCCAGCGCCGCCAGCGGTTGCGTGGCCTTGCCTTCGATGGCCAGATCCGGCAGCGCATGGGCCGGGAAGCGTTCACGGCCGACACCGCTTTCGACGTCCTGCTGACTGGCGACGACGCGTGGCCAGTTCTTCAGGCGCGCGAAGCAGTCTTCCACTGGCAGGAACAGTTCGGCCGGTGGCAATAAAGGACGCGAAGGATCGACACGGCGTTCTTCGTAACGATTGCGCACGTCGTTCCAGAAGTTTTCCGCCGCCTGCTCGATGCCCGGCAGCGAGAACACTTGGGTGTCCTGAGGCAGGTAGTCGAACAGCGTCGAGGTTTCGTCGAAGAACAGCGGCAGGTAGTACTCGATGCCGGCCGGGGTGATACCACTGCTCAAATCCTGAAATATCGGGCAGCGGCGGAAGTCGACGTCGAAGCGCTCGCGAAAGCGCGCCTTGAAGCGGGTGACTGCATCTTTCTGCAACGGAAACTCGCGGGCCGGCAGCAGCTTGACCGACTCGACCTTGTCGATCGAGCGCTGGGTTTCCGGATCAAAGGTGCGCAGGGTTTCGATTTCGTCATCGAACAGGTCGATGCGATACGGCAGTTTGCTGCCCATCGGGAACAGGTCGATCAGCGCGCCGCGTACGGTGAACTCGCCGTGCTCGTACACCGTGTCGACATAGCGATAGCCGCTGGCTTCGAGCCGCGCGCGCATCTGTTCGACGTCGAGCTTCTGGCCGATGTCCAGCACCAGGCTGCTGCCGAGCAGGAATTTGGTCGGCGCCAAGCGATGCAAAGCGGTGGTGATCGGTACCACCAGCACGCCGTGGGCCAGTTCCGGCAGGCGATACAGACTGGCGATGCGCTGGGAGATGATGTCCTGGTGCGGCGAGAACAGGTCGTAGGGCAGGGTTTCCCAGTCGGGGAAATGCAGTACGGGCAAATCCGGGGCGAAGAAACTCAGCTCCTGTTCCAGCCGTTCGGCACTTTGGCTGTCGGCGGTCAGCAGCAGGGTAAAGCGCTTGGCAGCGCTGGCAGCCTCGGCAATCGCCAGGCTGAGGGCGGCACCGGGCAGATTGCCCCAGTGCTGTTTACCTGCTTCGGCAGGGAGTAGCGGTAGACGCAGAACAGGCACGGAAGGTTGAGCTCCAGGCGTTGCGACAAAGTCGGTAATTGTAGCGGCCTCCGGTGCCGCCTGTCAGTTGCAGACTGCGTCTATCTTCATGGTTTGGACGAAATGTAGTGGTAACCATAAAAACGAGCACTTTTTTCATGGTTATGTAGTGCCGAAACCGGGTGGTGTTACGGAGGGTTACAGACATCGTCTAACAGTCGTCGAAAAATTGACTGCGCTGAAAGCCCCGGTTTTATTGGGCTGGAGAAGGGCGTAAATTTTTTGAACGGGATTTTGTTACCGATTGCGCGACAAGCGCGCATTGCTGAAAGGGCTTGTCGGCGGCATAATGTAGCCCCTTTTTTCTGCCCCTACATGTGGAAGGTTACCGTGACTCAGAAGCCCGACCAGTGTCTTGGTGAATGGATCGACCGTGAAGCACTCGCAGAAGCGATGATCCCGCTTATCGGTCAGCTCTACCGCAATAACAACGTGGTTAGCTCGATCTATGGCCGCAGCCTGATCAACCAGTCTGTCATCGCGATTCTCAAAGCCCACCGCTTTGCTCGCCACCGTTCTACGGACGACAGCGAACTCTCCGTCCACGAAACATTCCCACTGCTCAAGGCCATGAGCGAGCTCAAGCTCGGCGCGGCGTCGGTGGATCTGGGCAAGCTGGCGTTCAAATTCCGCAATGAAGGCAACGGCCGCAGCGCCGAGCAGTTCGTGCGTGAAGAGATGGCTGACGTGGTTGGCCAGCAGAACGCCTCGGCCCGCAAAGGCACCGACGTTGTTCTTTACGGCTTCGGTCGTATCGGCCGTCTGCTGGCGCGCATCCTGATCGAGAAAACCGGTGGTGGCGACGGCCTGCGTCTGCGCGCCATCGTCGTGCGCAAAGGCGCCGAGAACGACCTGACCAAACGCGCCAGCCTGCTGCGTCGCGATTCGGTACACGGTTCGTTCAACGGCACCATTACCATCGATGAAGAAAACAACACCATCACCGCCAACGGTAACCTGATCCAGGTGATCTACGCGAAGAACCCGACCGAGGTGGATTACACCCAGTACGGCATCAAAGACGCGCTGCTGGTGGACAACACCGGTGTCTGGCGTGACGCCGATGGCCTGGGTCAGCACCTGGCCTGCCCGGGTATCGACCGCGTTGTTCTGACCGCGCCTGGCAAGGGCAAGCTGAAGAACATCGTTCATGGCATCAACCACGGTGAAATCACCGCTGACGACAAGATCGTCTCGGCTGCTTCCTGCACCACCAACGCCATCGTGCCGGTGCTCAAAGCGGTCAATGACAAGTTCGGCATCATCAACGGTCACGTCGAAACCGTTCACTCGTACACCAACGACCAGAACCTGATCGACAACTTCCACAAGGGCGATCGCCGTGGCCGCAGCGCCGCGCTGAACATGGTGATCACCGAGACCGGCGCCGCTACCGCGGCTGCCAAGGCTCTGCCTGAGCTGGCCGGCAAGCTGACCGGTAACGCGATTCGCGTGCCGACGCCGAACGTGTCGATGGCCATTCTCAACCTCAACCTAGAGAAAGCCGCCACCCGTGAAGAGATGAACGAGTACCTGCGCTACATGGCGCTGCACTCCGAGCTGCACAAGCAGATCGACTTCGTCAATTCGCAGGAAGTGGTGTCGACCGACTTCGTTGGCTCGCGTCACGCCGGTGTGGTCGATGCTGAAGCGACCATCGTGCAGGACAACCGTGTTGTTCTGTACGTCTGGTACGACAACGAGTTCGGCTACAGCTGCCAGGTGGTACGCGTGATGGAAGACATGGCTGATGTGAATCCGCCAGCGTTCCCGCGCTAAGCCTCAGGCTTGAATGAAAACGCCCCGGCATTTTGTCGGGGCGTTTTTGTTTATGGGCCTGTTGGATCTTCGGCGTCCTTGCCGGCCTCTTCGCGAGCAGGCTCGCTCCCACACTGGATCAGTGTCGTTCACAATCTTCTGTGGGAGCGAGCCTGCTCGCGAAAGCATTCTGTCAGGCGCCGCTGGCTACCGAAGCCTGCGCCGTGCGCAACTCATGCCGATTGCCACGGAACAGCACCAGTGTCGCAATCAGCCCCAACACCGCCGCGCCACTGAGCCATATCCCCGGTGCTGCCTTGTTGTCCAGCACGTGGATCAGGTAGGTACACGCCGCCGGCGTAAAGCCGCCGAATGTAGCCGTCGCCAGGCTGTACGCCAGCGAGAAACCGGTCGTGCGCACTTCCACCGGCATGATCTCGGTCAGTGCCACCACCATTGCGCCGTTGTACGAGCCATAAAGGAACGACAGCCACAGTTCGACAATCAGCAAATGGCTGAAGCTCGGGTTCGCCACCAGCCACGACAGCGCCGGATATGCCGTCAGGATCGCCAGAATCGTCGCTGCCAGCAGTAGGGGTTTTCGGCCGATCTTGTCGGACACAGCGCCCATCACCGGTAGCCAGAAGAAGTTCGACAAGCCGATGCACACCGTCACCAGCAAGGCGTCGAGGTCCGACAGATGCAGCTCGGCCTTGCCAAACGTCGGCGTGTACGCAGTGATCAGGTAGAACGAAACCGTGGTCATCACCACCAGCGCCATGCCGGCAATGACGACGCCGAAGTTCTGGCCGATCGAGCGGACGATTTCGCCGAGGGTAGGGCGGTGGGTGCGCGCCTGGAATTCCGGAGTTTCTTCCAGCGAGCGACGGATGAAGAAAATCACCGGCACGATCATGCAGCCGATCAGAAACGGCACGCGCCAGCCCCATTCGCCCATCTGCTCCGGACTCAGCCAGTGGTTGAGGCCGACGCCGAGCAGACCGGCGAACACCACGGCTGCCTGTTGGCTGGCCGACTGCCAACTGACGAAAAAGCCTTTACGCCCCGGCGTAGAAATTTCCGCCAGATACACCGACACGCCACCCAGTTCCACGCCCGCCGAGAAGCCTTGCAGCAAACGGCCGAACAACACCAGCAGCGGCGCGGCGACGCCGAGCGTCGCGTAGCCGGGCACGCAGGCAATCAGCACTGTACCGGCGGCCATCATCGCTAAAGTGATGATCAGCCCTTTGCGCCGTCCGTGACGGTCGATATAGGCACCGAGGAAAATCGCCCCCAACGGGCGCATCAGGAAGCCGGCACCGAAGGTCGCCAGCGACAGCATCAGCGAAGCGAACGCGCTGTCGGTGGGGAAGAAGGTTTTGGCGATGGCCGTGGCGTAGAAGCCGTAGACCATGAAGTCGAACATTTCGAGGAAGTTGCCGCTGACAACGCGAAAGATCGCTTTGCCTTTGCCCGTGGTGGAGGACATGGGAGGTACTCACTGTTCAATTTTGTATAAAGGCGTTGCAGCCATGGGGAAGCGAGCGGGCGCTTGTAGTTCATAATGGCCGCCGTGGTTTTGCGGGGAGATGAAGAATTGTTAACTGGACGCTGGTTGGGGCCTGTGGTGTTGGCGGTGGCAATCGGCGGCTGCGGCAGCGGCGGCTGCGGCAGCGGCGATTCCCTGGAACAGGTTGGCGGTTCGACCATGGGCAGCACCTGGTCGGTCAAGTACGTGCGCCACGCCGGGGTCGCCGATCCTTCAATGGTGCGCGGCGAAGTGCAGGCCATCCTCGGTGAAGTCGATCAACAGCTGTCGACTTACCGAAGTGACTCCGCCATCGAACGTTTCAACGCCTTGCCCGCCGATAGCTGCCAAGCCATGCCGGCAGCAGTGCTCGAATTGGTCCGCATCGGCGAACAGCTTTCAACGCAAAGCGAAGGCTCCTACGACCTGACCGTGGAACCGCTGCTGGACCTCTGGGGATTCGGCCCGCAAGGACGCGAAGAAAAGGTCCCTGATGCGGCCGCTGTGGCCGAGGTCATGCAGCGGGTCGGTCATCAGCATCTGCGCATCGACGGCGAGCGGTTGTGCAAGGACGCCGCCGTCGAAGTCGACTTCAACAGTATTGCCGCCGGTTACGCCGTGGATATCATTGCTGCCAGATTGCAGGGCATGGGCATCGACAATTATCTGGTCGAAGCCACGGGCGAACTCAAAGCCCGGGGCAAGAAGCCGGATGGTTCAGCGTGGCGCATCGCTCTCGAAGAGCCTCGCGATGACCAGCAAGTGGCGGAGCGGATTATCGATGTCGATGGCTACGGCGTGTCCACCTCCGGTGACTACCGCCACTATTTTCTGCAGGACGGTCGGCGTTATTCCCACACCTTCGATGCCCGCAGCGGGCGACCGGTCCTACACGACCTGGCGTCAGTCACGGTGATTCATCCTTCAGCGTTGATGGCCGATGGACTATCGACGCTGTTGCTGATTCTCGGGCCGGAAAGGGCGCGGGACTATGCCCAAGAGCATGACATTGCTGCATTCTTTGTCCTGCGTGCCGATACAGGTTTCGTCACCCGCAGCAGTCAGGCATTTACGCAGCTTGTCGGTGAAAAAAACTGACCGAAGACAAGACGAAAGCTGGCGTTGTAGTGCAGGCAAAAGTAGCCTACGACGCGACCAAGGGTTAATGTGCGCGGCGTTGACGCTTCTATAGACTGTGTCCGGGTTCTTCACTGGCCCCCAATTGTTCCTTCGCGCCGCCGTTCGGCGTGATTTAGCCGCCGGTGCTGCTGGCACCGCGGCCTGTTCTGAGGAGTACGCATGGCTGTCTACAACTACGACGTGGTGGTACTGGGTTCCGGCCCGGCGGGAGAAGGCGCGGCAATGAACGCCGCCAAAGCGGGGCGCAAGGTCGCGATGGTCGACAGCCGTCGCCAGGTCGGCGGCAACTGCACCCACCTCGGCACCATTCCGTCCAAGGCACTGCGTCACTCGGTGCGGCAGATCATGCAGTTCAACACCAACCCGATGTTCCGCGCGATCGGCGAGCCACGCTGGTTCTCCTTCCCGGACGTGTTGAAAAGCGCCGAAAAAGTCATTTCCAAACAAGTCGCATCGCGCACCGGCTACTACGCCCGTAACCGTGTCGACGTGTTCTTCGGCACCGGCAGCTTCGCCGACGAGCAAACCATCGAAGTGGTCTGCGGCAACGGCGTGGTCGAGAAGCTGGTGGCCAAGCACATCATCATCGCCACCGGTTCGCGTCCGTATCGCCCGGCGGACATCGATTTCCACCACCCGCGCATCTACGATAGCGACACCATCCTCAGCCTCGGCCACACCCCGCGCAAACTGATCGTTTACGGCGCTGGTGTGATCGGTTGCGAATACGCGTCGATCTTCAGTGGTCTGGGTGTGCTGGTCGAGCTGGTCGACAACCGTGGCCAGTTGCTGAGCTTCCTCGACTCGGAAATTTCCCAGGCGCTGAGCTACCACTTCAGCAACAACAACATCACCGTGCGTCACAACGAAGAGTACGACCGCGTCGAAGGCGTGGACAACGGCGTGATCCTGCACCTGAAATCCGGCAAGAAGATCAAGGCCGACGCCTTGCTCTGGTGCAACGGCCGTACCGGCAACACCGACACGCTGGGTCTGGAAAACATCGGGGTCAAGGTCAACAGCCGTGGCCAGATCGAAGTCGACCAGAACTACCGCACCTGCATAGAGAACATCTACGGCGCCGGTGACGTGATCGGCTGGCCAAGCCTGGCCAGTGCCGCCCACGACCAGGGGCGTTCGGCTGCTGGCAGCATCGTCGACAATGGCAGCTGGCGTTTCGTCAATGACGTGCCGACCGGCATCTACACCATTCCGGAGATCAGCTCGATCGGCAAGAACGAGCAGGAGCTGACCCAGGCGAAAGTGCCGTACGAAGTCGGCAAGGCATTTTTCAAGAGCATGGCGCGGGCGCAGATTGCCGGTGAGCCGCAGGGCATGCTGAAGATCCTCTTCCACCGCGAAACGCTGGAAGTGCTTGGCGTGCACTGCTTCGGTTATCAGGCGTCGGAGATCGTTCACATCGGTCAGGCGATCATGAACCAGCCGGGCGAGCTGAATACGCTGAAGTATTTCGTCAACACCACGTTCAACTACCCGACCATGGCCGAAGCCTATCGGGTAGCGGCGTACGACGGCCTCAACCGGCTTTTTTGACGGGCTCCGGCCGGTGGCCTGAGCCGGCCGGGGAGACCGATTTCAGCAATTCTCAAGGGTGGCAGTGGCCAAACCGGGAAAGTCTGTAATCAGGCTGTCAACGCCGAAGTCGGCGAGTCTGCGCATCAGCGCAGGCTCGTTGACGGTCCACACCGACACATGCAGGCCCTGACGCTGCGCCTTCTGCAGGCGTTCCGGCGTACACAGCGTCCAGTTCAAGGCGAGAATTTCACAGCCGTAGCTGGCCGCAACCTTCAGCGGATCGAGCCAGGCGTATTCGGCCACCAGGCCACGGGATACGTCGGGTACCAGATCCAGCGCTGCCTTCAAGACTTCCCGCGAACTCGAAGTGATCGTCACCTTGTCGAGCAGGCCGTGGCGCTGAGCCATTTCCCGAATCGCCAGCACGGTAGTCGCCGCGCGGGTGCGTGATGCGCTTTTGACTTCCAGCTGCCAGTGCTCGAAATCACATTGCTCGAACAACTCTTCCAGCGTTGGAATCGGGCACGGCTTGATCCAGCCCGGGCCCCCCTTGCGCGCGTCGTAGGTGACCAATTCGGCAGCGGTGTGCTCGACGACTTTGCCGCGACGGTCGGTGGTGCGCTTGAGGGTCGGGTCATGAATGACCATCAGCTCGCCGTCCTTGGACAGGTGCAGATCCAGTTCGCAGCGGCGTACGCCGTGCTTGAGGCATTCCTGAAAGCTGCTCAGGGTGTTTTCCGGTGCTTCGCCCTTGGCGCCGCGGTGGCCGTAGATGAGGGTCACGGTGCTTCCTTAAGTTAAATGCCAGATTCGTTCTGTTCGCGGGCCAGACGGCGTTCCTGAGCCTGCTTTTGCAAGATGTAGCGCGCGAGCAATTGGCGCTGGGCATCGGTCGGGCGCTCGAATTCGGTGCCGACGTCAAAGCCATCGCCCTTCGGGTCGCAATGGGTGACCCGGGCACGCAGCAGCAGGCCGAGTGCCTGCGGCATCAGCACCAGTTTCACCGACAGGTGTGCGCCAGTGGCAATCGGGGTCGGGTACTGAAAGTCGATCCCGCCCTCGGAGATGATCACCGGCTGCGGCTCGCCGATGTGGCCGAGCACGGTCAGGGCAATGACCTGGCTGAGCAGGTCGATGCGTTTGTTCTGCGATTTGAGGAACGCGGCGATGGCGCGGTCGCGCTCGCTGATCTGCCGCAACAGGTGCTGCGACTCGAATTCGCTCAGGTGCAGTTCGCTGAGCAGGTTGAAGAGTGGGGAAGCATCCTGCAACACTTCCTGGCCTGCGGCTTCGGGAGCGGACAGGGGCCGAATTTCCAGTGCGATCGTGTCCTCGATACGGTAGTATTCGCGGCGATCTTCTTCATCTAATGTCGACATGGCGAACCCATGGTAGCGGCGGTGGTCTGAGTGTAAAGCTGGTTTTCGACCCCCGCCACAAGGACGTTCCTTTTCCCTCCGAACAAGCCCCGACATGTTCAGACCTCTCTTCGTATTTATCGGCACGCGTTATACCCGTGCAAAGCGTCGCAATCATTTTGTGTCATTCATTTCCCTGACTTCGATGATCGGGCTCGCCCTTGGCGTGGTCGTGATGATCGTCGTGCTGTCGGTGATGAACGGCTTCGACCATGAGATGCGCACCCGCGTGCTGGGCATGGTGCCCCACGCTACTCTCGAGACCGGCGAGCCGATCAATGACTGGCAAAGCCTTGCCGACAAGGTCAAGCAGAACCGGCAGGTGACGGCGGTGGCGCCGTTCACCCAGATGCAGGGCCTGCTGACCAACAACGGTCAGGTTTCCAAGGTGTTGCTCAATGCCATTGATCCTGCGCTCGAGCGCAATGTGTCGATCATCGACAACTTCATGAAGCAGGGCAGACTCGACGACCTGACACCGGGCAGCTTCGGCATCGTCATCGGCGACAAGGCGGCGACCAAGCTCGGCGTCGGCATTGGCGACAAGGTTACTTTCGTCGCACCGGAGGTCAGCGTGACCCCGGCCGGGATGTTCCCGCGCATGAAGCGCTTCACCGTGGTCGGGATTTTCCATGTCGGCGCCGGTGAGCTCGACGGCTACCTCGGCGTGACCAATCTGCAGGATCTGGCGAAAATGCATCGCTGGAAAGCCGATCAGGTGCAGGGCCTGCGGCTGAAGTTCGACGACCTGTTCCAGGCACCGCGTGAGGCGTGGAACATTGCCCAGCAGCTCGGCGAAGATCGTTACTACGCCCGCGACTGGACCCGCACCCACGGCAACCTGTATCAAGCGATCCGCATGGAAAAAGCCATGATCGGGCTGCTGTTGCTGCTGATCGTCGCCGTCGCCGCGTTCAACATTATTTCCACGCTGGTGATGGTGGTGAACGACAAGAAGGGCGACATCGCCATTCTGCGTACCCTCGGCGCCACTCCGGGCACGATCATGCGCACGTTCATGGTTCAGGGCACGGTAATCGGCGTGGTCGGCACGGCCATTGGCGCGGTGGTCGGGATCCTTGCGGCGCTGAATGTCAGTGCGGCCATTTCGGCGCTTGAAGGGCTGATCGGCCACAAGTTCCTTAATGCTGACGTGTATTTCATTGATTATCTTCCTTCGCAGGTCCAGAGCCAGGACGTCGTCATGGTCTGCGCCGCTGCGTTGGTCCTGAGTTTCCTCGCCACCCTGTATCCCGCCTGGCGTGCCGCGCGCACCCAGCCGGCGGAGGCGTTACGTTATGAGTGAGTCGGGCATGAGTGAACAAGCAATTCTGAGCTGCCGTAACCTGGGCAAATCCTACGAGGAGGGTCCGGAGTCGGTACAAGTGCTGGCCGGCCTGCAACTGGAGCTGCACCCGGGCGAACGTGTAGCGATCGTGGGCAAATCCGGTTCCGGCAAGAGTACCTTGCTCAACCTGCTCGGCGGTCTCGATACGCCAAGCAAGGGCAGCGTCTGGCTCGACGGTGAAGAACTGTCTGCGTTGAGCGAGAAAAAGCGTGGCCTGCTGCGCAATCGCGCGCTTGGCTTCGTTTATCAGTTTCACCACCTGCTGCCTGAATTCACCGCGCTGGAGAACGTCTGCATGCCGCTGTTGATCGGCAAGACCGCCATTCCGGAGGCGCGTCAGCGTGCCACGGCATTGCTGGAACGTGTCGGTCTGGGCCATCGTCTGGAACATAAACCGGCGGAACTCTCCGGCGGCGAGCGTCAGCGCGTGGCCATCGCTCGTGCCCTGGTCAACAACCCGGGGCTGGTGATGCTCGATGAGCCGACCGGCAACCTTGACCTGCACACCGCCGAAGGCATCCAGGACCTGATGCTGGAGCTGAGCACTTCGATGCGCACGGCGTTCCTGGTGGTGACGCACGACATGAACCTGGCTCGCCAGATGGACCGCGTCCTGCAGTTGCAGGAAGGTTGCCTCACTCCCATCTGACTGGCTGAAACCCGGCGCCCGTAACGGCGCCGGGTCTTTTATTTCTATACGGTGCCCCAGCGAATGTTCAGACCGTTATCGATCTTTATCGGCACGCGCTATACCCGCGCCAAGCGCCGCAATCGCTTTGTTTCGTTCATTTCGATGACCTCGATGATCGGCCTCGCCCTCGGCGTGCTGGCGATGATCGTGGTGCTGTCGGTGATGAACGGCTTTCAGCGCGAGATGAGCTCGCGCATCCTCGGCATGGTGCCCCATGCCACCATCGTTGGCGTCAAGCCGATCGATGACTGGCAGCCGGTGGCCGCCGCCGCGATGAAAAATCCTGAAGTGACTGCCGCCGTGCCGTTCACCGAGATGGAAGGCATGCTGTCCTACAAGGGTTCGATGCAGCCGATCCAGATCAGCGGCGTTGATCCGGCCCAGGAAGGCAAGGTGTCGATCGTTGCCCAGCACATCGTGCAGGGGCGTCTTGATGCCTTGAAACCGGGCGAATTCGGTGTGGTGATCGGTGAGATCACCGCGCGGCGTTTCCGCCTTAATGTCGGCGACAAGATCACCCTGATCGTCCCGGAAGTCAGCACCGCACCGGGCGGTATCACCCCGCGCATGCAGCGCCTGAATGTGGTGGGCGTGTTCAAGGTCGGCGCCGAGCTGGACGGCTCGATGGGCCTGATCCACGTCGCCGATGCCGCGACCATGCAGCACTGGCAACCGAATCAGGTGCAGAGCGTGCGTCTGGCGGTCAAGGATCTGTACGCGGCGCCGAAGGTGTCTGCGGACATCGCCGGTGGCCTCGGCGCTGACTTCAAGGCTGACGACTGGACCCACACCCAGGGCAGCCTGTTCAGCGCGATGAAGATGGAAAAAACCATGATCGGCCTGCTGTTGCTGATGATCGTCGCGGTGGCGGCGTTCAACATCATCGCGACGCTGATCATGGTGGTGAACGACAAGGGCGCCGACATCGCCATCCTGCGCACGATCGGCGCTACGCCCCGGCAGATCATGGCGATCTTCATGGTCCAGGGCACGGTGATCGGTATTGTCGGCACCATCATTGGCGGCGTGCTGGGCGTGATTGCGGCGCTCAATGTCAGCGAACTGGTCGGCTGGGTCGAGCGCGTGACCGGCCAGCATATCTTCAGTTCGGACGTGTATTTCGTCAGCAACCTGCCTTCGGAACTGCAGGGTGGGGATGTGCTGTTGATCTGCTCGGCGGGATTCATTTTGAGCTTCCTGGCCACGGTGTATCCAGCGTGGCGGGCGGCGAAGATCGAACCGGCGCATGCGTTGAGATACTCGTAACCTTTAGACCGCCTTCGCGAGCAGGCTCGCTCCCACGGTTGGAATGCATTTCCCTGTGGGAGCGAGCCTGCTCGCGAAGGGGCCGGACCTGCTGGCCTCAGTTCTGCTTCGGTAACTGGATCACAAACCGCGTAAACCCCACCTCCGATTCGCAATGAATCGTCCCACCATGGGCACGCACGACCGACTGGGTGATCGCCAGCCCCAACCCCGCATGCTCACTGCTGCCTTCCTGCCGC